>CAVDRA010000011.1:0-17453 GCA_963611155.1 bacterium
CAGACGTTATGGATGAATTTGTCCAGCGGTTTGCGAGAAACGGACACTGCGAAATGCTCGTTTCTATGGGCGCAAAAATTTCGGGAATCGGAAGCAACATTCTGAATATTGAAGGAGTTAAAAAACTCCGCGGAACAGACTTTTCCATTGGCCCTGATTTTATGGAAATCGGCTCTTACATCGGGCTGGCAGCGGCTACAAAAGGCTCAATCACAATCACAGGCGTGCGTCCAAGAGAGCTTCGGCCTTTAAAAGTCTCGTTCTCAAAACTTGGAATCAGCTGGATAATCGAAGGCGACAAGCTCACAGTGCCAGTCGGGCAAGAGCTAAAAGTAAATCAAGATTTGGGCGGTATGATTCCAAAGATTGACGATTCTCCGTGGCCGGGCTTTCCGCCGGATTTAACTTCAATAATGACAGTTGTAGCGACTCAGGTAGAAGGAACTGTATTAATCTTCGAAAAGATGTTTGAAAGCCGAATGTTCTTTGTTGACAAGCTGATAAGCATGGGCGCGCGGATTACGCTTTGCGACCCGCACAGGGCTGTAGTTTCCGGTCCAAGCGTTCTGCACGGCGACAAGCTTGTCTCTCCAGACGTCCGGGCAGGCATGGCTATGGTGATAGCTGCCCTAGCGGCGCATGGAGAAAGCACAATCTCAAATGTATATCAGATTGAAAGAGGCTATGAGCTTCTAGTTGAAAAGCTGATGTCTTTGGGAGCTCATATTGAGCGTGTCGAAATCGAAGACTGATCTGGGAAAAAATAAAAAAATGCACTATTTTGCGGTTCATAAACGCGAGCCGCAAAATATACGATAAATCATAAATCAGATTTTTTAGCATTGCAAAACGAAGCGCATGCAATCCCGCCATAAAAAAGACGCATGCGTTTTCAATAATTCTGCAAAACAACAAGCGAAAGCAAAGTTTCTATTCTGAAGTCCGGCTTATAAACACGATGCAGGCCGCAAAAAACAGAAACGCAAGAATAGAAACAGAGGCAACAAGCGCAAAATTCCCGGCGAAAGAAACAAGAACAAAATTCAAGAGCTTCATTCCGTACATGACAAGCTCAAGCGCGACGAAAATCACAAGCGAAATAAAAGGCATTATGAAAATCCAGTTGAACTTGAAAAGCGTTGTCTCAGTCATGTAGTTCCATGCGATGCACGCCAAAAACATAAACGAGAAAAGCATAAAAAGCGGATAAGTGATTCTGCTTAAAAAGACAGAACTGTAAACCGCTGGAGAAAATCCAAAATCGTGCGCCTTAGGGAGCAGTTTTACAAGCGAAATCATGCTCATTTTCTCAGCGCCGACTCCTGCATCGCACAGCATATTAAAATCGCCCATGGAAAGCGCGAGGACAAAATAATTTTTTGTGTCATCGGGAAGTTTTCCAAGCTCCGCGTCAAATTCATAAACAGGCAAAAACCTGTCTTTTCTCTCATCTTGGGAAATGCCTTCCAAAAGAAGATAAGGAACATTCACAAAATCATCTTTTATTCCAAATTCCTCTCTTGTAGGCTTGTCGAAAGTGTCTACATTCACAGAAAACATTTTCGCGTAAGGTGCCGAAAGCGACATTCTTAAAAAACCGTCCTTGTCAAACTTCATCAGCCTAAAATCCCGGAGATACTGAATCATTCTGCCAACGTTTTTTACCGGCGTTATGCCTCTTATGTAAACCACGTCTTTTGAGCCGTCGTCATGAGGCACCGCAAAAAAAATATCTTGCGCAGTCTCAAACCTTTTCAGGTCATCGGTTTCCTCGATAAAGAAGCACTGTTTTTTTACCCGCTCCTCCGTGACTTTCAGAAATTGCGCAACATCAGGATCGCGGGCCGCAAGCTCATTCGCCTTTGAAATTTCAAGGAACTGATAATAAGCCTCAACATTGTCGCCGTTTATCATGCTCATGTAAGCATCGCGTTTTTTTCTGAAAAGGATCTGCTCTTCTGTCTCGCTGAAAATTTTTGTCTCAAAAAGATGATTCCACGCCTCGCTTGCAAGCCGCTTGGCTTCCTGAAAATTCGAGTCGCGGGCATTTCCAATATTCACCGCCATATAAGCGTAATAATGCGCATGGAACCAGTCATTTTCATCTTCCGCCTTGCGCGCTTTTTTCAAGAGCGAATAGACAGTCTCTCCGTCGCTTTCCTCGACAGGAACATAAACAAATCTCGCATGGTCAGAGCTTCTTTCTGTCTCGACCCCTTTCAACGACTTTAAGGCGGCTCCGGAAAGATCTTTTATGCGCTGAGCTTCCTTGTCTTTCGGATTCACCGCGGCGGCATTAAAGGAATATTCATAAGCCTGCTTCATCTTTCCTTGCTGAAAGTAAGAATACGCAAGATTCATGTATTCGCTAAAAAGCACAGGCTTTATTTTCTCGTTTTTTAGCTTGTCCTGGCAAAACGGCAGAAAAACTTCCGTAGACAAAGAAAGTCCAAGAACAAGGATAAGCGAGACAACCATCGTTTTCTTAAAATGAGTGATTATCGCCTTTGAATATTTTACCTTAGCCTTGCTCGCATTCCGCCCATATGAAATCGACGCTCCAACAAGGAAACCGCACATCACAAGAGCCGGAAGAATTTTCAGAAAGTAGGCAAAACCTCGAATCACAATATAAGAAGTTTTAGCCCCGTCCAAAAGCTGCGGGACATTCTGATAAACAAAAGAAACACCAAGACAGCAGGCAAAGGCCAAAACCGCATACGCAAAAACAATCAGACTTGTTTTTCTCATCAAAACTCTCCCATTTGTGCTTCTTCAGATTTTTTATACCGGTAAATTCCCATTGCCAGCCCGTAAAAAAGCAAAACCGCAGCAATCACAAAGTTAACCAGAAGAATCAGCGGATTTTCAAAAGGAACAAAACCAGAAAGCCTCATGTTCAGCTGCCGGAGCACAGGCGGAAAATAGCCCATGTAATAGAAATAATTCACAAAGACAATCAGAATCTGCGTCACCACCACCGAAAAAGCTGAAACAAGACGCCACGAACTAAAAAACTGAACTCCATAAGTTGAAAGAAGCGCAAGACCAAAAGAAGCGAATAAAAGCCACGAAAAAAATCCTGAATAATTCATGTTCGAAGCCGCAATTATAAGAGAAGAATACAGCGAAATAGGATAAGTCACATATTTCGGCGGCTGAAGCGCATTTTTTATCAGAATGTCGGAATAAGGATAAGCGGAATCGTTAGTGACAGGAAAATCATAAAAACTCGAAAGTTTTCCGCGCTCACCAAGAAGCCCGGAAACATCAATGAAAATTCCATCGGCATGTCCATTTTCAAGGATCCTAGAATAATATGAAACACCGCGCGCATCCTCGCGAAAAAGGCCGGCGGAAGTTTTGTTGACACGAATGGAATTTTCGTTCGACTCAAACTTTGAAAAAAATCCGAGCGAAACGGGAATAAGCACAAGCCATGTCAAAAGACCAAGACAAACGTATGTCGCAAGAGAAACAAGCTGTTTTTTTCGGTTTCTAATCATAAAGAGAATAATCGAAACAAGAGCCGACACGCCGACAATAGGAAAAGAGATGCAAACTCCGCAAAGGAAACTGTCCAGCGAAAACAAAGGCGACGAGACATCAGTCACATACGACATCATGTCCGAATTGAACATAAACAAAGTCGCCAGAACCGCCGTTCCAAAAATGCAGATTAAAACATACATCAAAATAATAGTCAGAGATTTTTTCATTTTTGTAAGATGATAACACGAAAAAGAGATAAAAAAAACCACTCCGCACCAGAACAGCGGAATGGCTTCAAAAAAAAGAACCTTTAGCCTAAGAAAACCTGGCCTTGCTGGTCAATCGCAAGAATCGACTTGCATTCCGAACAGCGGAATCTTCCAGCCCTTGTAGTCTTAAGCCTCTTTGAGCAGACAGGACAATTGAAAATCTTCGGAAAAACACTTTCTGTAACAGGCGCGCCCTGCTTAAAATACTGCACAGCGTCCGTCATTGAATCTTTGATGTTGAAAAACTGCGAAAATCCTAAAAGCTGAAAAACCTCATAGACCTTAGGCTGAATTTCAAGAAGCACAATATCTCCGCCTTTAGGCTTAATCATCTTCAGGAAAGCTGTGAACGAACCAATTCCAGTTGATGAAACATAGTTTAAAGCCGAGCAGTTAAAAATCAAGTTGATAAATCCAGCCTCAACAATCTTTGATATTCTCTTCTGAAAAAAACTGGAGTTGTAAGTATCGATATAGCCATTCAAGTAAACAACAAGTCCATTTTCAACATCGTCTAGCTTTTCAAGATTAATCTTAAGGCTGTCGTCTTTTTCATCATTAAAACCCGGAACAAGATTATTATTGTTGCCCATTTTTTCCACCTTAATCGCTTTATCTAAGATAACTATTATTAGTTTATAGTAAAAATCTCCATTTTGTCTAGTAAAAGACGTTTTATATAATCGGCAGGCAAAATATCAGTTATTAAAGAATCTTTAAGGGATTTATGATATTATGTCCGCACAATGAATCTTTCAAATATAGTGATTGTTTTAGACAGGCCGGATGAAAGCAGAAACATCGGCTCAGTTTGCCGCGCAATGGCGAATAACGATATCAAGAAGCTTAGAATTGTAGGGAAAAAATCAGATTACGATGAAGAACGGGTCAGAATTCTTGCGATTCATGCCACATACATATGGGAAAACGCGGAATTTTTCGCCTCGATTACAGAAGCGATTTCCGACTGCGCAATTGCGGCTGGAACAACGCGCCGCAGAGGAAAAAAACGCGGGAAACTTCTTCTGCCGGAAGAATTTGCGGAGACAGCTTCCTCAATAACAGAAGAGAATGCGAAAGTTGCGGTGGTTTTTGGAAACGAGCGGACTGGCCTTGAAGAAGAAGAGCTTGACGAATGCACAATGGGAATTACAATTCCTTCTTCTGATGATTTTGGCTCACTCAATCTCTCGCATGCAGTTCAGATTATTTCATATCAGCTTTTCAGGGCGCAGAAAAAGATTTCAAAAGGCTCTGTTCCTGTAACCCTGAGACGTCTTGAGAAGACTGTCGAAAATATCACAGAAAACCTGCAAAAAATCGGTTTCTTTAAGGTTGCCGGAAAAGATGACATGGAGCGTTTCTGGCGGGATGTGCTTTCAAGAGCCTCACTGAGCGAAAGCGAAGCCGCTTATATTGAAAAGACGTTTTCAAAAGCTGCCGGACTGGCATCAAAAAAATAAGGCTAAAACGAGATTTTTCGGCACAGGAAACAGACTCTAATTAAAGGCGGGAAACAGCGCCTTGCAAAACAAAGCCTTAGAATTCGATGTCCTGTGAATCTATCTCATCGTTCTCGCAAAAAACAATCGCCCGGTTCAGACAGTTTTCAAGCTCGCCGATATTTTCAGGCCAGCTGTGAGTCTGAAGAATACGGAGAGCATTCCGGGAAAGACGTTTGCCTTTTCCATGCTTTTTCATGTATTCAGCAGCAATAAGAGGAATATCCTGCTTACGGATTCTAAGCGGCGGAACCTCAATCAGAAGATTTTTTATTCTGCGGTAAAGATCCTGGCGAAATTCGCCTTCAGCGACCTTCTTCTGAAGATTTGAATTTGTCGCAAAAACAAGCCGCGCCTCAGTCTGTTTCGCTCTGCTCGAACCGACAGGAAAAAATTCCTTCTTGTCTATAACGCGCAAAAGTTTCGCCTGAAGAGAGTTTGGAAGCTCGCCTATCTCATCTAAAAACAAAGTTGTGTCCTGCGCTTCCTCGAAAATTCCGCGGTGATCTCTTTCTGCTCCCGTAAACGCTCCTTTTTTATGCCCGAAAAGAGTTGTTTCAAAAAGGTTCTCAGATATTTCAGTCACGTTGATTTCAAGAATTTTCTCGTTCTTTCGATCAGAAAGCTCGTGGATTGCGTTTGCGGCAAGAGTTTTTCCGCTTCCGGTCTCGCCTACAATCAGGACAGGCAAATCTGTCTGGGCAGCTTTTACAATTTTCCGCCTGAATTCAAAAACCGCATCCGAGTCACCGATAATTTTGTCAAAACTTTCGCTTTTGATTTTTGGATTTTCAGATTTTTTATTTCCTTTTTTACTTTCAGGCAAAGCGCTCTGCAAGATTTTTTGTTCAGAAAAATTCTCTTTGCTTTTATCATGGAAAAAAACGGGGCTGTAAAAATCAGAAGAATCAGACAAGAGTAAACTTTTCGAAGAAGATAGAAATTCATCTGAATTCTGCAAATCATCTTCTAAAAGACGTTCAATCTCCGTAATGCCGTTAAAAACATCGCAGGAAAATTCTCCTCCGCAGGCAAAATTCTTAATATCGTCCGTGAAAAATCGCGAATCGGCATAAAAAGACCTGAGCTTTTTCAGCTCAAGGACAGCTCTGAGCGTATCAAGCTCCGGCGCGACATACAAAAGCATTGCGCCGGCGAATTTCTGCCTGAGATGCTGAATCATATTCAAGTCTGCCGTCAAAAGGATTTTTGTCAAAGGCATTAAGCTTTTTTCTCGCCCTTCTTAAAAAGCCTCGTCCAAAGAACGAGAATTTTGAATTTTATGAACGGAAAAACGAGAAAAACCTTAAAAGGATTATGCGCAATCTCGTGCCAAATCTCGTGTCCGCGCTCAAAGGATTTTTCGTTCACGCGCTTTATTCTGTCAGCGAAAATTCCAACGCAGTCGCGGTAATATACAAAAATGCTGTTTGAAAATCTTTCGCGCCGGCGATATGCCCAAAGATTTTTTTCCTTTATTCCCTCGCTCACAACCGCAAGAGACGGGGACGATTTTCTTATTGCGGCAACAACATCGTTTTCTGCCTGCTTCGGATAGTATCCAACATATCGTCCAACAACGTGAAGATTTCTGAAAGTCGCCCTTACATTCTTTTCTGCAGTTTGGAGCGCTTTTTTTCGTCCCCCGAGAAGATAGAGCGATTTGTAATGAGCTTCAAGCGTATTTAAAATCTGGATCAAAGTTGTAAACGGATTATATCTGACGGGAACATCGAGCTTCAAAAATTTCGCCGCATTCAGAATGCTTTTTGAAACAGGCAAAATCATGTCAGCATTTGAAAGACAATCCTTAAAATCCTTTTTTTTATTTCTTCCGCGGAGCAAGTCCCAAACAGAAAGAAAGACAATCTGTTTTGCCCCTGGTTTCTCAAGAATCTCAAGAATATTTTTTTCAAGCTCATCCTGGGAGCAAATATCAACAGGAACGTCTAAAATTTCAATTCGCTTCATCATCTCTCCATGCTTTTGAAGCCGCATTCTGCAAGACAGCTGTTCCATACAAAGCGGCTGTTTCACATCTTAAAATATTTGTCTTGAAATGGACAGCATAAAATCCGCAATCCAAAAGCATTTTTATTTCATCCGGGCTGATTCCGCCTTCGCTTCCGCAGACAACGGCGCATTTTCGAAGTTTTTTTGATTTTGACGCAAGAGCAGCCTTTTCAAAAGCGCAATCAAAATCAGTTGTGAACTCGCTCCGCTCGTAAAGCGCAAATCCAAAAACATCATAACCGCCTGAAGCCGATTTTTGGATCTCATTTTTCCAAATCTCGCACATTTCAGGAACTGTTACAGCATTTTCAACGGCTGTGCTCACCGCACTTCCGCTTTGCTGTCTCGCCTCTTTTATAATCCGCTCAAAACGCTCGCCCCGGAAATTCATCTTCTCCGCGCCTTTCTGGCTAAACTCCGACACGACAGGAATTATCTTTGAAACGCCGCACTCTGTCGCCTGGCGCACAATCAAATCAAATTTTGATGACTTTGGAATACACATGAAAAGATAATATTCGACAAATGGGCTTTCATTCAGCTCAGGCTGATTTTCTGCAGGCAAGCTTTTTCCATCGCAGACTTGAAGCAGGATTTTTTTTTCGGAATCGTCGGATTTACACAAAGTCATATTCTGCAGCTTTCCATCCGGAAAACGCACACAAACCATATCGCCAATTTTCAAGCGAAGAACCTGGCGCATATATCTAAAATCTTTTCCGGTAATTTCGAGGAGACCGTCGTTATCTAAATTTTTCTGAGAAATGTACTGGCGCATTTATTTTTTTGAAGAATCTTCCAGCTGCGCGGCATCCTGAAGCTCTTTCAAAGTTTTCGCGCTTTTTATAAGGGATTCAAAATCTTCTTCCTGAAGAATTTTTATCGCCTCGTCCAGCTGAATATCATAGTCCAAATCGTAAAGCATCGAGCCTTTAGTCTTGTAAACTTCGTTTCTGATAAGTTTTCTTAGGCTCGCCTCGTCAATTTCAGAGTAAGTTTCCTTGAGCGTTTTAGCATATTCTGAAATTTTCTTTTCAGACATCTTCGCTCCGCCGTTTTTCTCGACATATGCGGAAATCAGATTTTTTCCCATAAGGTCTTCAAACTGCTTTTCCCCGTTTTCTGAAAGAGATGGAAAAAGGATTTCCCTGTCCGGCGGAATTCCGATTTTATCAATATTCACGTCTGAAGGCGTATAGTAGCGCGCCACAGTAATTTTAATTCCCTCTGTCTGGGTAAGAGGCAAAACCTGCTGAACAGAACCTTTTCCATAGCTTCTTTGTCCGACAAGATAAGCGAGGTGATTGTCTTTTAAGGCGCCGGAAAGAATTTCAGCCGCGCTTGCGGAACCTCTGTTAATCAAAACAACGATTGGAGTGTCTTTCCAGCCTGTTTTTCTTTTGCTCGCTGTAAAAACAGAATTTTCATAAGAAACGCGGCTTTTAGTGCTTACAATCGGACCGTTGTCGATAAATTTATCAGCAACATCGGCTACGCTTGTGATAAGCCCACCTGGATTGTTTCTCAAATCGATTATAAGGCTTGAAACTCCGCTTTTTTTGAAAGAGTCCAAAGCTTCTTGAGTTTTTTCAGGAGTAAGCGGCGTAAATTCGATTATTTTAAGATAGCCGATAATATTTTTCTTGTCTGTTTCAATAGTGCCGAATTTTACAGTCGGAACTTCAATAATCGCACGCTTTAAAGTGACAGAAAATTCAATGTTTTTTCCGCGCCGGATAACCAAATCAACGCTTTCCCCGACTTTTCCGCGCAACATTCCAAGCACTTCTTCCATTGAAATTGTAGATGTATCTGTGCCGTTCACGGAAATAATCAAATCGCCGGCCTGGATTCCAGCCTTAAAGCCAGGAGTGTCTTCTATCGGGGAAGCTACTTCAATATAGGCAGGCTTGTCTGGAGTGGACTCATACGCCTTTGAAATCGAAAGCCCGACTCCGCCGAACTGGCCATTTGTCGTGTCGCCTAAATTTCTCGACAGAGACTCATCAAGATAAGTCGTGTAAGGATCTGAAAGTTCAGACAACATTCCCTTGAGCGCGCCTCGGTAAAGAACCGCCGGGTCAACATCATCAACATAAGTTTTCTGAACCCAGTCAAACAAAGAATTAAACTGTCCGAGATATTTTTTTGAATCCGCATTTTTTGAGCTTTCAGAATTCGACTGCGCAAAACATTGAGAGCTGAAAACTGAAAGAACCAAAAATCCGCAGAAAATTACCAGACGGCGTGCGAAAGAAACGTGCTTTTTCATAAGGCTATTTTATGTTTCTACAATAGAAAAATCAATTATATTATGTTACAATCCCTCTCATGCAAATTATACCGGTGGCGAGCGGAAAAGGCGGTGTCGGGAAAAGCCTTTTGTCCGCAAATTTAGCAGTCGCGCTAGGACAAGCTGGAAAAAAAGTCATTCTTGCCGATCTTGACTTAGGCGCCTCAAACCTTCATCTTGCGATTGGAGTAACTCCAAAAACAGGAATTGGAACTTTTCTGACAGGCGGTTCATCTTTTGAAGAAATAATAACGCCGACAGATTATGAAAACGTGAGCTTTATTGCCGGAGATTCTGAAATTCCCGGACTAAGCACGCTGAAAGTAGCGCAAAAGAACACTCTAATAAGAAAATTCCACAGTTTAAAAGCTGACTATCTAATAGTTGACCTTGGAGCTGGAACACATCTTACGATTCTTGACCTTTTTCTTCTTTCTCCGCAAGGAATTGTCGTTACAGCGCCAACTGTCACTGCGACTTTAAACGGATATTTATTTCTGAAAAATACTGTATTCCGCTTGATGTCGGCAACATTCAAAAAAGGCTCGAAGGCGGCGGAATATATAAGCAAGCTCCGCTCTGACTCGACATCTCTCCAGCGTCTCTATATTCCAAAATTGATTGAGGAGATTGAGAAAATCGATCCCGAAAATGCCGCGCAGCTAAAATCTCGCCTCTCGCAGTTTAGGCCCCGGCTAATCATGAATATGATTGACCAGCCGAAGGATGCCGACAAGGCTCAAAAAATAAGACGCTCATGCCAGCAGTATCTCGGTCTTGACGTGGAGTCGCTTGGCGTAATGTACCGCGATTCTCTTCAAGACAAGGCCTTAGCTTCAAGGCTGCCTGTTGTAATCTACAAGCCGAACGCGGTTCTCTCGCAGGCAATTTTCAGAACCGCTGACAAAATTTTACAGGGCGAGACAATCTCTTTTGATGATTCATTTGAAAATGCGGCTGAGGAAGCTAGCGAGGACTACACAACAAAAATGTCGTATGTTGAAGACTTGGTTGGAACAGGCGCGCTCAGCGTAAGCGAGCTTGGAGAGATGATAAAGCAGCAGCAATACGAAATGACTCAGCTCAAAAATGAGAATCTTCTGCTTAAATCGAAACTTGTAAAAGCGGCGCAGCAAGGTTTCAAAGTCTGAGAGAATCAGAAAAATTCACGCTAAACAAAAAAGTGAGGCTTAACAAAGATGGCACCTCTTTATATCAATTATCCTTCCTGGATTCATCCGGAAATTTTTCCTGGAGTTCCTTTTCTGGGACTAATCCGCTGGTACGGCCTAATGTACATTTTCGCTTTCGGAACGGCGTTTTTTATATTGAAACGTCTTTTAAAAGAAGGCGCTCTTGACGGAACAAACGCCGACGGCTCAATCAGAAAAGCGAGCGAAGACGACATTTTCAGCTTTATCGCCACAGGAATTGTTTTTCTTCTGATCGGCGCGCGAATTTTTTCGACTTTAGTCTATGACACTTCGGGAATCTACTGGAAAAAACCGTGGCTGATTTTCTGGCCTTTTCAGAACGGTCATTTTACGGGACTTGCCGGAATGAGCTACCACGGCGGATTTATCGGCGGACTAATCGGGATGATTTTCTGGTGCTGGCGAAAAAAAGTAAGCTTCATGAAATGGAGCGACGCGATGGTCACGGCGATTCCAGCAGGATACACTTTCGGCCGGATCGGGAACTATCTTAACGGCGAGCTTTACGGAAGAATCACCTCTATGCCGTGGGGAACTGTTTTTCCGAACGCGGAAAGATTTTCAAGCAAGCTCAGCTGGGTTCAAAGCTTTATGGAAAAAATCGGGATGGAAACATCGTCAACCATTGTGAATTTGCCGCGCCATCCTAGCCAGCTTTACGAAGCTTTATTCGAAGGACTGGTTTTATTCCTTATCATTTGGAGTTTGCACAAGAAAAAGCCTTTCGACGGATTCTCTGGATTTTTGTACATTACAGGATACGGAATTTTCAGGTTTTTCATCGAATACTTCCGCGAGCCAGACGCAGACATCGGCTACAGAATCGCAAAAGACTCCGAGGCTCCGATTTATTTGAACCAGTCGCTTTTCAATATCTCGACCGGTCAGATTCTCTGCTTTCTGATGATTTTAGGCGGATCCGCCTATGGATTAGCGGCATGGAAAAACAGCAAGAAAAAAATTAAAGAAGCGTAAAAAAAGCAGGCTTGGCCCAAGATGAAGCGAACTTCAAAAGGAGCAAAGCCTGCTTTTTTTTCTGTTTTTTCAAAGTCCTGATTGTTTACGATTCAATAAGCTCTGCCAGTTTTTCCGCAGTGAATCCCAAATCTTCAGCGATTTTTTTCGCCGGACCAGACTCGCCGAACCGGTTGATTGTGAACAAATCTTTCTTGCTCGAAACATAGCCTTCCCATCCGGTTTTTACGCCAGCCTCGGCAACGATCACTCGTTTTGCGCCTCCAAGAATTTCTTTCTGGAAATCATCGCTCTGCTCCTCGAAAAGATTTTTATCCAAAATTGACACAACACGGACATTCTTAGAAACTTTTGAAGCAGCTTCCAGAGCCATGTTCACTTCCGAGCCTGTCGCAACAATCGTAACTTCAGGAGAACCGCTTCCAGCTTTTACAACATACGCGCCTTTTCTGATTGTCTCGCGCCAATTTTTGTCGTCCTTCACATAAACAGGAACATTCTGCCGTGTAAGAGCCAAAAGGACTGGATGATCCTTGCTTTCCATCGCAATGTGCCATGCCGCAACAGTTTCTTCCGCATCGCCAGGCCTCAAAACCTGAAGATTAGGAATTGCGCGCAAAGAAGCAAGCTGCTCAATAGGCTGATGAGTCGGTCCGTCCTCTCCAAGGTAAATCGAGTCGTGTGTCAAATCATAGATGACAGGCTGCTTCATCAAAGCCGCAAGGCGGATTGAAGGGCGCATATAATCAGAGAAAACAAGATATGTCGCGCAGAAAGGGCGGAGTCCGCCATGAAGGGACATTCCGGCACACTCGCTTGCCATTCCGAATTCGCGGATTCCAAATTCAACTGAGCGTCCGGCACGGTTTTCAGGAGTGTACGTTCCGTTATCATCCTTCATTCCCGATTTATTCGAGCCTTTCAAGTCAGCAGAACCGCCGACGAGATAAGAATATCTTGCTCCCATTGCTGAAATCATATCGCCTGAAGCAGTTCGTGTCGCAACAGACTTGCCGGTCTCGTAGACAGGATCTTCAGAATTCCCGTCAGCAGAAAATTCATAAGAAGCCTTCCACTGCTTTAAAAGTTCCGGATTTTCCTTTGCCCAAGCTTCAAATTCAGAGTTCCAGTCAGCCTCTCTTTTCTCAAATTCAGCTTTTTTCGAGGCGAAATATTTTACGGCATCCCCGTCAATCTGGAAAAATTCATCAGGATTGAGACCAAGATTGATTTTTGTCTGGCGAACATCTTCCTCTCCAAGAGGCTCTCCGTGAACTTTTGGAGTTCCTTGCTTTGGAGCAAATTTTCCGATAATTGATTTCAGCATTATTAAAGTCGGTTTTTCAAATTCTGATTTCGCCTCTTCAACAAGCCTTCTGATTCCGTCAGCATCGTACATATCGCCTTTTAGAACCTGCCAGCCATAAGCCTCATAACGTTTTCCAATGTCTTCCGTAAAAGTGATGTCTGTTGAACCGTCGATTGAAATTTTGTTCATATCATAAAAGACAATCAGCTTTCCGAGCTTGTTGTGTCCGGCAAAAGAAGACGCCTCTGAAGAAACCCCTTCCTCAAGACAGCCTTCGCCGACAAGAGCGTAAGTGTAATGATCTACAATCTTATGATTTTTTGTATTGTATTTCGCGGCAAGCATAGACTCCGCAAGAGCCATTCCAACAGCAAGCGCGATTCCCTGCCCAAGCGGACCGGAAGTATTTTCAACGCCGTCTGTAATTCCGTATTCAGGATGCCCGCAACATACAGAGCCGATTTGACGGAAATTTTTTATATCATCAAGAGTGATTTTATATCCGCTAAGATGAAGAATTGAATACAACAGCATAGAGCCATGTCCAGCGGAAAGAACAAAACGATCACGGTCTGCCCACTTTGAATCAGCCGGATTGTGCTTCAAGATTTCTCCGTACAAAAGCGCGGCAAGCTCTGCGCATCCAAGCGGAAGCCCAGGGTGGCCTGAATTCGCTTTCTGAATGGCATCGATAGACAAACTGCGGATTGATTTTGCTACGGCAGCAATACTTTTAGAGTCCATAAAAACCTCGTGAAAAAAAATAACACTTTTCAACAGGCAAAAGCCTGAAAAACGCTAAAAGTATACTGATTTTTAGACAGATTTTAAATCACATTGAATCTTTTTTTTCTAACGTCATACATTGCGTCTGCAATCATCGGCTGAATTTCATCAAAATTCGCCTCCATTCCTTCAAGGGAAAGCTGCATCGCATAAGTCTCTTCATCGGCGCAATCCATATCGCCCGCCGTAATCTCAAGAATTTTTGTAATATGAGTGAAAAGCTGCGACAACGTAACCATTTCCTGCTGCGGAAGCTCCTGAAATTCGCTGTCATTGCAATCAATATCGCTCACAAGAGACTCGACCCTTAAAAAAAGGTCAAGCGCTTTGTGCCTGATTTGTCCGAATGCGAAATCCGCAAACCAATTGTATCCTTTTCTCAGAACTTCATTGCGGTCCTCAATCTGCATTTCAAGCTGCCTTTTTTCTTTCTCAGAAATTCTGACATCCGATGGAATAATCTTCTTAATCAGCTCTGAAATATTGTTCTTTTTCTCGTGGCACTGATCTTTTATGAACGAGTCAATTATATAGTCGGGCCGGGAAACAAAAGGGACATTTCGTATATTTCCCGTTCCGCAGTTGTCCACGTTCCATTTTCCAACAGCAGGAATTTCCTGGCCTTTATACCAGAGACGCGTTTCAACTCCGAAATATTCAATATCGATTTTTTTTGACCAGCTCAAGAATTCGTGGATTGAGCCGCAATTGCAAGTGCAAAGCTCTTTTGAATGCTCATAGAAAACGTTTGCGAGCTGCTCTTCCATTCCTGAGCACGGTCCCATTTTGTCAAAACTTTCGAGAAGAAATGTTTCAAGATTTTCATTCCATTCCTGCCGCTCACAATCGCTTTCAGTCATCGAATAAGGATTTTCTTTTTTTTCTATTATCGGATAGATTTCTACAATTCCTGCGGCCCAGTCTTTTACACGGCAGAGAAGCCGCCTACAGCTGGCTGTTCCCGCTTCTTTGAAAATAGGCTCAAGGTTCACACCCGTCAAAGAAATTTTTTGAGGAAGCTCAAAGTCATTCTCGGCAATTTTTAAATTTTGGCAGGCAGGGTCAGAAGCAATGTACTGAACATTGTATTCTTCTCCAAAAAGCGTGAACATATCTAAAGCCGAATACTTGTCAAGTTCGATTCTTTTCGTGTGGAGCTTTTTTCCAAGAAATTCGAATTTCAGATAAAACGAAAACATATCGTTATCGACAAATGGAATACAACGGTCTCCCGGAACAAAAACCTTATTCGCAATTTCTTCTGGAGTCAAAACAATACTGAACACCTTTCCCGAAAATGCGCCGGCTCTCGTCATGTACATTTTTTTCTGCAGGGCAAAAACACGCGGATCGCTGTCCAGAAAATCCGTCAGCTCATCAAGCGTAAAATCATAGTTCAGCGAATTAAGCATGCAAAGCATTTCCTTCGCCGAAAAAGGCTCAGGAAAACTTCGGAGAAAGTTTGTAAGAAAATTTTCGATTGAAAGTGCCATTGTTTTTAAAGATAACAATAACACAGATCAAAGTCAAACAACGGATTTTTCAGGCAAAATGACTGTAAAAACAGCGCCGTAAGAATTTGCATTTTTCGCGCTGATCGTTCCGCCAAGAGCCGTAACCAAAGTTTTAGCGATAGAAAGTCCGAGTCCGCTTCCTCCGACTTTTCTTGTGTGCGATTCGTCGCCGCGGTAGAAACGCTGAAAAATATGCGGCAAATCTTTTTCTTTTAAGCCAGGTCCATTGTCTTCTTCTTCGATTATGATTTTTCCGTCCGGAGTTTTTTCAGCGCGAAGTTCAATAAGGCATTTTTTATCAGAAAATTTCACGCTGTTTGAAATCAAGACCGTAAGAATCTGATGAAGCATCTCCTCGTCTGTAAAAAGGCTGATTTCGCCGCCGACAAAACTAAGCTCCGAATTTGCCGAATAGGACTTTACCTCTTCTGAAAGTCTCTTGAACAGGGCATCGAGTTTTACCGCCGAAAAATTAGGTTTTACTCTTCCGCTTTCAATCCGGGAAATCTGCAAAAGATTTGAAATAATCGCATGCATCGAGCGAGTTTCATTTCTGATTGCAAAAAGCGATTTTTCAAGCTGCGCCGGATCATCTTTTCCCCATCTCAAAAGAAGGTTTGTTTGCCCCGAAATCACAGTGAGAGGAGTGTTCAGCTCATGCGAAACATCGCTTGAAAACTGCCTTTCACGTTCAAAATCTCGTTTTAACCTTTTAAAAAGCTCGTTAAAAGTTTTTGAAAGCTGATCGATTTCATCATCATAACCGCTGACCGGCAAAAAGTTCTCAATATCGCCGGTTCCTTTTAAATCAAGCAAAGAAAGCTTCTCAGCAGAACGCGTGATTTTCACGACAGGCTCGATTGTTTTCTTCGCGATAAGCAGCGAGATAAAAAAAGACACAATCAAAATCGGTATCACAATGAAAAAAATCGCTTTAGGCAAATTCTGATAGATTTCCGAGGAAGTGTCCGAATCCATGTTCATCGAAACAACAGCTGTATATAAAATGTTTCTATATAAGAATTCCTTTGCAACATAGAAAATATCAAGATTTCCATCGTAAAAATAGTCGTGTATAAAGAATTTTTTAGCTTTTCCGTCCGTATTCTGCAGAAGCGGCAAAAAAGGGTCGTTTGAAGCGACTACTTTCTTTGTGTCTTTCTCATAAATAACATACGAAAGAAAATACGGAACAGCGTGCAGCTCAGTCTCTGAACCTGTGTTCACAGCCAAAATCGCTTCCGACATTGCCTTGTTAAGCTCCAGTGCCAAATTTTTTTTTGAAAAGTTATCAACAACAAAAACAAAAAGCACTGACATCAAAAGGACAATTGCCGAAAGCAAAAGCATAAAACGCAGAGAAAACCTAATTGAGAAAGATTTTAAGATTTTTCTGCCCATACAAGCGGCTTCCTGTAAAGCTGAGGCTAAATCATCATATAGCCGACACCGCGCACAGTTCTGATGTATTCATCTTTTGTGCAGGTTGAAATTTTGTTGCGGAGATAGCCCACATAAACATCGACCGTATTTTCGTCAATAAAATGTCCTTTGCCCCAAATTGAATCAATAATTTCTCCACGGGTCATCGCTTTGTCACGGTTCTCAACAAAGCACTTAAGCATCATAAATTCTGTTTTTGAAAGAGAAATTTCGTGTCCGCAGATCACACAGTTCATTTTTGAAGGATTCAGCTCAAGCTCGCGGTGTTTCAAAGCATCTTCCGCAGCTTTTTCAAACTTTATACGGCGCAAAAGAGCATTGATTCTTGCAAGAAGCTCCTCGATTTCAAAAGGCTTTGCGATGTAATCGTCCGCGCCGGAATTCAAGCCGTTAATTTTGTCGATTGTCTCGCTGCGCGCAGTTTCAATAATTACAGGAACAGTTGATTTCTCCCGTATTCTTCTTAAAACTTCAAGTCCGTTGAGCTCTGGAAGCATAACATCAAGAAGAATCAGGTCAGGCTCGTTCTCCTCAAACATCTCGAGAGCCTGCCGGCCTGTTTCAGCAAGAACAGTCTCATATCCTTCATGCTTAAGCTCTGAAATAACAAAGTCAGAAATTCCCTTGTCATCCTCTACGATAA
>CAVDRA010000012.1:0-16624 GCA_963611155.1 bacterium
GGCTCCTCCGGCGGGAAATACGAGCCTATGTCTCCAAGCCCTGCGGCGCCTAAAAGCGCATCAGTAATCGCATGAAGAAGAACGTCGCCGTCGGAATGTCCGTCTTCGCCTTTTTCGTAAGGAATTTCGACCCCGCCGAGAATTAGACGTCTTCCTTCTTTTAAGATGTGCTTGTCGTATCCTAGACCGATTCTTGTCATGAGCTAATTTTCCAGAAAAGACAAGTCATTTTGATAAGTGATTTTTTTGTTTTCAGGATCTCCGATAACAATTTTCACTTTGTTTTCACCTTTTTGCTTTGAAATAAATTCATCCCAAAGCTCGGTATCGTCTGTGTATTCTTTTGAAGCAGAATCCGCTTTTTTGTGCGCTTCAAGAATCTGCTGAAATTTGAATGCCTGCGGAGTCTGAATTGAAATCATGTGCGAGCGCTCAAGATGACGTTTTATAAAGCCGTTGTCGTCAATTTCTTTTTGTGTGTCAACAGGCCGAAGCCCTGGAGCGGCCGCTCCAAATTCCTCTGCCGCGCGGTTTACAAGCGAAATTGTCTCTTCTTTTACAAACGGCCGCGCCCCGTCATGAATAAAAACAACTGGATTTTCATCTCCGATTTCGTCCTTGATTTTTAGAAGCGCTTCATAAACAGATTTTTGCCGGGTTTCTCCGCCTGGCACAAAAAGAATTTTGCAGTTTAGCTGTTTTATTGTTTCATCTGAAAAAAGAGCTGCTCTGCATTTTTCTTCATTTGATTTTAATTCATCAGGATTTGAGCTGAACGGATAAGTTACGGCTACCGCTTTTAGATTTAGCGCGGAAAAAAAAGCCTTTGCCGATTCTGAAAGCACAGTTCCATTTCCGAGGGGCAAGTATTCCTTTTTAATTTTGTTGCCATTCTTGTCAAAGCCGATTCTAGTTGAAGCTCCCGCCGCAACCAAAATAAGAACCGTGCTTTGCCCAGAGTTACTCGTCGTCTTCATCTCCGTCGTCATCAGAATCGTCTCCTTCATCAGCATCGCCTGAATCGTCATCATCATCGTCGTCGTCAGAATCATTCTTTGAATCTGTCTCGTCTTCTGCAAATTCATCGTCATCATCGTCGTCATCGACAATAACCGTTTTTTTAGGGAGAACTGCGCCGAGAGGCTCAAGTTTTGCGTGAAGCATCGCTTCAACTTCTTCTATTGGTTTGCCTGTTGCAAATGCAATTTCATCTTCAAGAAGTTTTTTTGCGCTGTCGTAAAGTTTGCGCTCGAGAATCGGGAGTTCCTTTACCTTCGATCGGTGATAAAGCGTGCGGACAATGCTTGCAATATCATAAACAGATCCTTTTTTCAGCAAATCAAGATTCATCTGATAGCGAAGTTTCCAGTCTGACGTAACAGGTTCTATTTCATCACTTAAGGAATCGAGAGCTTTGAGAGCGTCTTCTGCTAGTACAATCGGGCGGATTCCGAGCATTTGCGCGTTTTTAACAGGAACCATCACAACCATTTCAGAAACATCAAGATAAATTCTGTAGTAAAGAATTTTTTCGCCGTTTAATTCTTTTTCAAAAATTTCTTTAATCTGGCCAACACCCTGGCTTGGGTAAACAATACGCTGATCAACAGCAAACTGTGGTTTTTCTGTACTCATATTCACTAATTATAGCATAAAATCAGTCAAATGCAAAATCACAAAAATGCAAAATTTTCAACATTTTTCATTAAAATGCTTGAATATTCACTCTATTTATAATAGAATCATTTCAATTTTCTAATGGAAGCAGAGGGCTTCCGATTTTTTTTTCTGCGTGTTTACGCTTTTGATTCGCACTTATCAAATTTTTCAGACTAAAATCCTGTCAAAGAAAACATTTTTGCGATTCCCAGAGGCAAAACGCGCCATAGGGGAACATTATGGAAAAAACAGAACTTGACGAAAATATCGTCAATCAAGGGGCAAGTGTCGCTGATGAAAAATCTAGCGCGCTCGATCAGTTTGCGGACAGTCTTGAACGCGATTTCACAGATAACGAAGATTCAAACAAGGCTGTTTCTTTAGATGAATCTGCTTCAGAAAATAAAAATTCTGAATCTAAAGAAATTGCGGAACTTGGCAAAAACGAGAATGTTGAGGCTGCGGATGAGATGGAAAACAACGTGGCTGATTCAGATGATTCTGACGATGAAGATGGAATTTCATTTGCTGACCTCGGCCTTGATGAAGCAGTTTTAAAGGCAATCGAGAAAAAAGGTTTTAAACATCCGTCTCCAATTCAGGAACTTGCGATTCCGCGCCTTTTGAACGGCGACACAAACATTATTGCAAAGGCTAGAACAGGAACTGGAAAGACAGCCGCTTTTGGGCTTCCGATTGTTCAGAAAGTTCATGAGGAAAGCGATTTTGTGCGCGCTTTGATTCTTGAGCCTACCCGCGAGCTTGCAATTCAGACAAGAACCGAAATGGAATCCTTTACAGAAGGAAGGTATCCGCGCACGACTGTTTTGTACGGCGGCGCTTCTTACCGGGATCAGATTCGCGACTTGAAGCGTGGCTGCGAAATCGTTGTTGGAACTCCTGGACGTATTCAGGATCATCTTGAGCGCGGAACTTTAAAACTCGACAAAATTGACTATTTTATTCTTGATGAAGGCGATGAAATGCTTGATATGGGATTCATCGATGACATCGAGCATATTTTTGAGCAAGCTAATCCAAACGCAAGAATTTTGCTTTTCAGCGCGACAATGCCAAAGCCAATCTTGAAAATTGCCGAGCAGTTTATGGGCGAATACGAGATTTTGGAGGAGCAGGGCTTTGTTGAGGAGCCTCTTTTAATTGATCAGCAGTATTGGTTTGTCCGTGAGTCTGATAAAATTGAAGCTCTTGTTCGTCTTATTGATATGAGCCCGAACTTTTACGGACTTGTCTTTACCCAGACTAAAAATGACGCTGACAACGTAACCCGCCTTCTTGATGAAAAAGGCTATGACACAGCTGCCTTGCACGGAGATGTTCCTCAGGGACAGCGCGAGAAAATTCTTGCCCGCTTTAGAAGCAGAAAAACACGCGTTTTGGTGGCGACAGACGTTGCCGCGCGCGGAATTGATATTAACGGCTTAAGCCACGTTGTGAATTATTCTCTCCCTTATGATGCCGCAACTTATATTCACCGCATCGGAAGAACTGGACGTGCTGGAACTTCAGGAACTGCTGTTACATTTGCTCGTCCGGAAGAGCGTCGCAAGCTTGAATTCTTGAAGAACAAGGTTATGCGTGCCGCAAAAGGTGAAATGCATGAAGAGGATGTTCCTTCTGTTCAGAAAGTTCTTGAGATTAAACGTGAAAGAATGCTCGATACTTTGAAAGTTCAACTTGGGCTTGAAAAAGATCCTGCAGACGTAAAAGACGGCATTGTTTATATCGGAGGCGGAAAGCCAGTTGTGACATCTCCAGATGAAGAAAAAGAGGTTTTTGTTCCTGAGCTTCATAAAGTTGATGAAATTTACACAAAAATGGCAGCAAGTCTTTGCAATGGTCAAAATCCAGAGGATGTGCTTGCTGGCGTTTTGAGTGTTACTTACGGAAAGTCTCTTGATGAAAGCCATTACGGAAGAATTACTCCAGTTCGCGGAAAAGACAGCGGAAAACGTAGTGAGCGCGGAATGGGCGGAAGAAGAGAACGTGGCGGGCGCGACCGTGATTTTGATGATTCACGAAGCGACCAGAAACGTCTTTTCGTTCAGCTTGGCCGCCGTGATGGCTACAATGCAAAGGAAATTGCTGATTATTTCAGTGATTTGCTCAATATTCCAGGACGAATGATTGACAGAATCGATGTCGCGGAGAATTTCTCGCTCCTTAGTTTGCCGATTGCAAACGCTGACAGAGTTCTTGAGCTTTCTCAGAGCGGAAAAATTCCTCACGTTCACGTTGACTCAAAGAGCGGAAGCGGAGAAAGACGCGGCGGACGTGGCGGATTCGGCGGCGGACGTGGATTCAGACGTGACAGAGATGATGATTTCGGAGGATTCGGAAGAAGAGATCGCGGCGGAAGACGTGGTGGATTCGGTGGCCGTGACCGTGATGACAGACGTGGCGGAGAAAGAGATTTTGGCCGCCGTGCTCACGCTCAGACACAGCGTTCAGGTGCTTCTTCTTACAAGAAATCATCTCCACGCGATGAATATTAATCATAGATGCTAAAAAAAATCATAAAATGGCTGCCGGCTGCTTTTATTGCGGCTTGCAGTTTCTATTTTTCATCGAAATCTCGGCTGCAGTATATGCCATCCTTTTGGAATGCTGACAAGGTTGTTCATATTTGTTGTTACGCCGGGTTTTCATTTTGGATAGCCTTTGCCTGCAACATACGCGCTTTTAAGCAAGTTTGGATTCCGATTTTGATGATTGCGCTTTGGGGAATAACTGATGAATTTCATCAAAGTTTTGTTCCTTACCGGGAGCCTTCTTTTTTAGACTGGTGCGCTGATACTTTTGGCGCTGCAATCGGGGCTGTTATTTATGTTTTTATTGGCGTGAAAATCATTGCCTGGATTTGCGATAAATTGGCAAAGTTAAAAAGCTAAAATCAGAGGCGGGCAAGAAAAAAAGCGGTAAAAGCTTAACTAAAATCAGACGATTTTTGTTATCCTTTGCCGCTTTTGTGTTTTATTACAGTCTTACAGGAACATTCATTTTATTAAGCTCGTCCTTGATTCCTCCGACAGTATATCCCATTGAATGAACCATGCTGGCGATTAAGGCAGCGTCTGCTTTTCCGTCGCTTAAAACATCCGCCAAATGCTTTGGAGTTCCGCCTCCGCCAGACGCGATTACAGGAACGCTTACATTTTCCGCAATCATCTTTGTGAGATTTATCTCATAGCCGTTTTTCATTCCGTCCGCATCGATTGAATTTAAAACAATTTCGCCTGCTCCAAGTTCTACCGCGCGCTTCGCCCATTCGAGCGCATCAAGCTCTGTTTTTGTTCTGCCTCCGTTTATGTATACACGGTAGCCGCTCGGCATTGTATTGTCTTTTGCGGCGTCCATTCCGAGAACAATACATTGATTTCCGAAAATTCTCGCGCCTTCACTTATTAGCTCTGGATTTTTTACTGCCTGCGAGTTCAAACTGACTTTTTCAGCGCCTGCGAGAATTGTTGAGCGGATGTCTTCAACAGATCCGATTCCTCCCCCGACGCAAAAAGGAATAAAAACTTGGCTTGCAACCCGTGAAATCAAGTCCAAAATCGGACCTCGGCCGCTTGCGGAGGCCATAATGTCATAAAAAACAAGTTCGTCAACGCCCTGTCTGTAATATTCCGCCGCCATTTCTACCGGATCGCCAATGTCAATATTGTTTTTGAATTTTATTCCCTTAGTTGTTCTTCCGTCTTTTACATCAAGACAAACGATAATTCTTTTTTTCAGCATTTTGCAAAATTCTCCAAAACTTTTAATCCGGCTTTGCCTGATTTTTCCGGATGAAATTGAAACGCCGTTACAGACCCTTTTGAAACACAAGCTGGAACACGGCAACCGTAGTCAGCGTAGGCTTTTACAATAGAAGAGTCCGATGGCTGAATCAAATATGAATGAACGAAATAAAAGTCAGAATTTGGATCAACCCCGGCAAAAAGCGGAGATGAACCGTTTATGTAGCTCAGATTGTTCCAGCCCATATGAGGAACTTTCAGCTTTGGCTCGAGTTTGTTGTCTTTCCAGACGCTCGAAAAGTGGCGGATTGTGCCGGGCAAAATGCCAAGACAATCAACGTCGCCTTCTTCTGAATGCTCAAATATTATTTGCGAGCCGAGACAAATTCCTATCATCGGCTTTTCAGCTTTTGCCCAATCTTTTAGAAATAAGTCAAAACCTGAATTTTTTAGCTGCTCCATCGCATATTTCGCTTCTCCGACTCCTGGAAAAATCAGCTTGTCGCAATTTTCAAGGGCTTTAGGAGATTTTGAAAGAACGTAAGGAGCTTTTAAGAATGCAAGCGTGCGCTCAACACTTTTTATATTGCCTGCGTTGTAGTCAACAATTCCAATCATTTTTTATCCTTTTGTGCGTTTCCTTTGTGCAATCACTCTGGATGTGGTTCTCTGCAGTTCGCTTCATCGCGGTTGCTTCGCTGTCAGCAACAACGCTACGCGCCATTCAGACGCTTTGACTCCAGTCCCTTAACGCATTTTCCGCAAATAATATTATTTTCGAGAATTCTATTTGCACAATCTTATTGCGTCAAGTGTCATAAAGTGCCAAAAATTGCCGATAATCTTCAATATGGCTAATAATTCATTGATTCATATAATTCTTGAGGTTTTGAAAAATCCGAGTGTGATTGTAACTGCGGTTCTTTGCATGATTGCAATGAATTTAAGCTGTTACATTGTCCGCTACAGAAAAACGCCAAAAACAAAAAAATCACGGAATTTTTCAGCGCCAGCTCCTGCTAAGCCTAGCGAAACCTCAAAAGACGATTCTTCAAATGCTTCCGGAGAAGGAACAGGCGATGACGAGTACGCTTCGGAATGATTCGGAGAATTAAGTTTCTTTCATGCGGACTTGAAATATCGAGCTTGTTTTCCCATAAAAATCCGCATATTTTGATTTTTCGTTCTGACAAAAGCTGTCTGAGAATTTCTGAAATGTCTTTTGCCTCCCATACGTTTATTCCGAAAAAGCTTAAGTCGCGTTTATTCAGTCTTTTCTCGATTTCGCCAACCGCCTCTTCTCTTGAGTAAAGCCGTCTGTTTTTCTTTATAAATTTGAATGCAGTTTGAGCATCTTCGGCTGTCTCGCTTAAAACTTTGCCTTTTTGCTTTGCATCGCAAATATCGCAGCCTGAGCAAACAGTTTTTTCACCGCCGAGATAGTCAAGCATGAGCTGTCTCCTGCATGATTTAGCCAGCGCAAAGTTGCCGACAGCTTTTTCCCGGCTATCATCTTTCGCATTTTTCCAGCGTTTTGTGTCCATATGATTCCAAATTAAAACTGAATTCACGTAGTCGCCTTTTCTTCCGGCCCGGCCTGATTCCTGTGCAAAATTTTCAAGATGGACAGGCGCATCAAGATGAACTACTGTGAAGATATTTCCTTTGTCCATGCCCATCCCGTATGCGCAAGTTGCCGCAAGGATTCCGTCATTCGAGTCAAAAAACCATTTTTCAACAGCGAGTTTTTCTTCTTTTGTCATCCCCGCATGATAAAATTTTGCTTTTTCATAGCCGAAATAATCTGCCAAAAGCCTTGCCATATCTTCTGAGCGTCTTCTAGTTCCGCAAAAAATTATCATCGGCCGTCGCATGGTTTTTGCGCATTTTAAGGCGGCTTTTTGTTTTGCATAAGCGTACATAACTTCGTAATGAATATTTTGTCTGTCGCTTGCGCCCTGAATTAAATGAAAATGACAGTCAAAAAGAATTTCAGCGATTCGGTTTAAAACCTGCGGAGAGGCTGTCGCTGTAAAGGCTGTCACAATTTTTGCATTTAAACTTTTTATGATATTTCCGAGTGTCAAATATGCGGGACGGAAACTGTCTCCCCATTCGCAGACACAGTGCGCTTCATCAATTGCAATGTGCGAAATTCCAATTTTTGAAAGCCTTGAGACAATTTCTGCATTTTGTAAAATTTCAGGATTTGCGAGAATTACTTTCGCGCGTTTCTTGTTTTTATTTTGCTTGCTATCTTCGCTATGGAAAGCTGATTTTTTGAGAATATCATAATAATTTTGATTTTCGAGAATCTTAAAGTTTTCTTCCCTTTCTTCGGCTGTTTGGCCTCCCCGAAAAACAACAATCTGAATATTTGCTTCTTCCATTCGCCTTTTTTGGTCTGCCATAAGCGCGACCAGCGGGTAAATTACCAGAGTCGGACCAGAAAGAAGCATTGCCGGAACGAGAAAGCACATTGATTTTCCTGCTCCGGTCGGAAGCAAGACAATTTGCCTTCCTCTGCAAAAAAATTCATCGTCATGATAATCAGAAAAATTTTCGTCTTTTTCTGCTGATTTTGCCGAATCAAGAATATTTGAAATTACAAGCCGCTGCCACGGAAATAGATATTTTACACTGAAATTTTTTCTAGCCGCTTCACTTGCTTCATCTAAATCCTGAATCTCGTCAGTTTCAAGTGAAATATTTTCAAAAAATTCTTTTTCTTCATTTTTCATTTTTATCTCCGGATTAATGTTTGAGAGAAAAAGTCTCGTATATTAATTTGAAAAAAAAGTGAGAAAACGGCAAAAAATTTGGATCATATTTTAAAAATTTTAAATTTTTTATATATTTATAGATATTTTTTATTTTGAGGTGCAAAAAATGGAAACAGTAACATTCAAAACAAAAGGAACTTGCGCGCGGACAATTTCGTTTGAACGCGATGAAAACGGCCGAATTCACAATATTAAATTTGAGGGAGGCTGCAACGGAAATTTAAAGGCGATTTCAAAACTTTGCGAAGGAATGAAAGCTGAAGAAATTTCTGAAAAACTTCTTGGAAATCTTTGCGGCGCTAAAAACACAAGCTGTGCCGACCAGCTCGCACAAGCCGTCATGGAAAAGTAAACTTATTTTTAATTTTCCTTTTACTTTTGACCTGGCGTGTCTATTTCATGTTCTAGGCAATGTCAGTTCTGATTTTTGTGACAAAAATGCTTGCGGTTATTATTCGTATAACCTTAACTTGGAACTGGTAAATTCTTCAGCTCGCGATAAAAAATCGTTCATTTGCTTTTTTCTTCTCTTATTTCGGAAATTAAAATTGCCTGCGTCCTGTTTATTTTGTTTTCCATATAAGTTGCGAGCCTTGCAAAAAGCCTGTCGGATTCATTTTCAGAAAATTCTGTTTCAAATAGTTTTGACGGCGCAAGCTCAAGGACGTCACATATTTTTGAAATCAGCGCGGCGGAAGCGAATTGAGTTCCAGTCTCAAGCATAGAAAGATGTTTCTGAGTGATTTCAAGCTTTTCTGAAAGCTGTTCTTGGGTGAATTTCTTTTGCTTTCTGTATTTTTTTAGGTTGCCACCAAATAATGCTGGAATATCTACGCTTTTTTCTTCCATAGGGAATTATTATGGCGATTCTGTTTTTACTAAAAACAATTATAAAGATTATAAAAACAACCGAAGAAGTTATAAGAAAATTGAAAAACGCTGAATCCTGTCCTATAATCATAGAGAAATATTACTTAGAAAGTTGTATATATTACTGTGATCAGACTTGGTTATTTTTGCGTCGGTGAACGGAAAAAATTATGCTGGCTTGTAAAATGGATGATTCAAAAAAATCAGGCTGAAAAATAAATTAAGGCGGGAAACAAAATAATGTCGCAAAAAAAGATAAATATTTGTAAATTCTTTCAGAATCAAAAAACTAAATTCACGGCTTTTTAGGAGCGTGGCAAGGTTAATGTTCTTGAATTGAAATTCAGAAATTTTTTGAAGATTTTAAGAGAGATTGAAAATCATCTTGAGTATGAGTCAGAGCTGAAAAAGCAAAATGTGCGCCAGAATTTTGTGGACTTTTATAGTCCTGAGAAATATTTGCCAAAAATAAATTCGAAGATTTTAAAAAAATTTTGTGATGATGAGTCTTGCTTGAAATTTTTTCAGCTTGTGATGAACTTTGACTATTCAGAATTTAGCCATATTGATGAGAAAATTTATTCAGAGCTTTTATTTTAAATGATTTCCCTTGCGGCGGAAAATAATTCTTCTGAAATGAGCGTGCTTATTAGAAAAATTTATGAGTACCGCTGCATTGAGGCTGATTCCCGGAAAATCCAGAATTTCATTACGAAGATGCTCCAGATTGTGAAAAATCCAATGTCTGATGAAGAAAATGAAAAAGAAAATTCTGGAAAAAACAAAAATAATGACGAAAAATCAGAGCTGGGCGAGAATTCATCTGAAGCGGAAAAAATCGGCGCGAACGGAATAAAGCTGATAAAAGGCCTGCTTTTTATTTACAATATTGACGATGAAAATTCTTTGCGGAAAAATATTTCAAAAACCGGAATTTTTTATTTTGCCTTGTGTGTGATTTTGCCGTTGATTTTAGGCGCTGCGGTTTTTTCATTGTTTATGCAAGAAAATATTTTAAATTTCTTTGCATCAAAAATAGCAGATAAACTGAATTCGCCTTCAAAAGAATATATAGTCGAAATTAAAGATGTCTTGCCTTTTATTGAATATCTAAAAAGGATTGTTTTAGTTCCGTTTATTGTGGCGGCAGTTTTTAATTTCCGAAGCTTTTTATTCCGAAGAATGAAAATCAGATACCTGAAAAAAGCAATCTCGAAAATCGCTTCAGCAGCCGAAATTGCCGAGGATTTTATTTTTGATAAGATACAGCTCCGCTACGGAGAAAAAATCAAGAAATTTTTGCAGTAGTTTGCGCTAGATTGCGATAGTTCGCTTATTCGTCTAAAATCGTGATTTCCACTCGGCGGTTGCGTCTTCTGCCTTCGGATGTTTCGTTTGTGGCGACCGGAATTCTTGCGCCGAATCCCTGTGTAAAAATATGATATTTATCGCGGATTCCTTTTTCGATTAGAAATTTTGCGACAGCATCTGCGCGCTCTTCGCTAAGCTTTTGGCAGCTTTCTGCAGTTCCGATTTTTGCCGAGTGTCCGGAAATTAAGATGTCGTTGTGGAAAGTTGAGATAATCTGCGTGATTTTTTCGAGCTTTTCCTGCTCATTTTCTGCAAGCTCTGTCGAATTAGGCTTGAACTGCAAATTTTCAAGCGAAAGTTTTAATCCTTTGCCGTCTTGCTCAACTTTTACATCTTCGATTTTTAGATCGTTGATTTTTTGTCTGACTTCACGCACTTTTTCTTCTGTTGCCGTTCGTTCAAATTCAGTAACTTCCGCATGAGCCGTTCCTGTAAAATCATAAGTGTCGCCAAGATAGGTTTCCAGAACGATCCTGAAATCTTCTGTGTAATGGTCAATCTGCCCTTTTTCATTGTCCCAGTAAATTGTCTGGTTTGAATAGCCCATTGTTGTTACTGGAAAATCGGCTGTGATTTTTGACATATCGCTTGGAACTGGACTTTCAAAGAAAAGATTGTAGCGGCAGCTTATCACCTGGAAAATTTTTTCTGATTTTTCAGTGTCGCTTGAAATCCCTTTTTCATCTCGGAGATAAACGTATTTTGCTGTAAAAGGAACTTTAAATGGTTTTTCCATCTCGAATGTTTTCCGCAGGTCATGGGCTTCGTGCCCTTGCGCTGTCCATTCGTCGCCAGGCTTTACCGGATTTTCGCTGAAAAAAGGCACGTCCCGCACAACCGGCATAAAATATTTGTCTGTGATTTCGTAGCCCCCTTTTGTGTCCCGCCAGAATTTGCTTTCGTATTCTTCTCCGAAATGAAGCGCTTGCTGTGTGCCTTCCTGCACGGAACTTTCGGTTGTCATAAATGTTGCTTCGTGCTTGCCGCGCCCGTTTTCGTCAATTCCGGTGATTTTGACAGAAACCCGGTTTACAATTTCTGCCGAGTGATTTTTGATTCCGTTGATTTTTACGTCTTCGTTTACGGTTGAAAGAATTCTGTAGCTGTCGCCGTCTTTGTATTTGAATCTTAAAAGTTTTGATTCTGAATCGTACGATTTTAAATCGTAAGATTTTAAATCTTGTGAAAAAATGGAGAAAACGGGCAGGATAAAAAGCAAAAATGAAATTTTTTTCATAACCTTTTTGATTTTATTGTAAAAATTTTGGAAAATAAAGTGCGTAAAAGAAAGCTGCCATAAAAATATTTTTCTCTGAATAGAATTGTTTTATGGCAGCTGATGATTTTGCGTTAGGGGCTGGAGCGGGCGCGCCAGCGATTGCCGCAGGCAATGAAGCCGAAAGGCGGAACCGCGGAAGGACCGACGGCTTTAGCCGGAACACCCAGTTTTTTATTATTTTGATTATGAATTTTTTAGTTTCCGAGACGGAGTTTTTCCCACTTGCTGTAGTAAAGATCTAGAGCTTCGCCTACATCATTTTTAAGCTCGCAGTTTTCAAGAGCGCTTGCAGGATACATCGGCGTTGTTGTGCGGAAATTTTCGGCTTCGAGATTCACATAGTCAGGGAATCTGAAGAAGTCGAGGAATTTTGCGTAGTTTTCAGGATTGTGGATAAAATTGATGAATTCAGATGCAAGCTCAACATTTTTTGAGTCTTTGAGAATGCACATTGAATCAACGTATGAAGGTCCTCCATTTTCTGGAATCCAGAAATCAATAGTGCTTTCCCATTCTGCTTCCGGAACTTCTCCATAGATTACTTCCGCATATCCCTGGCAAAGCCACAAGTCTCCGCGCGCGAAGTCTTTTCCGAATCCTTCCGCGTCAAATTTTACGATGTTTGGAAGCCAGTTGGATTTTATGTAGTCTGTCGCTTCCGAAATTTCATTTTCGTTCAATGTTGAAACGCTGTAGCCTTTGTATTTGAGAGCGTCTCCGATTACTTCGCGGTAATCGTCCATCATTGTCGCATGTTCCTTGAACTGCGGGTCGGCAAAAATATTCCATGTGCGCTCATAGTTTCCGCCTGGAACTTTTTTCTTGTTTACGGAAATTCCTGCCGCTCCAAAGTAGTAAGGAACTGCGTAAGTCATGTCTGAATCATAAGTCGTTTTTTCGAGAATTTTAGGATTGATTTTATCGCGGTTTGAAAATTTGCTCTGGTCGATTGGCTGCAACATTCCGCGCTTCATCATGATTGAAACATAATCTTGTGACGGGAAAACGATATCGAAGCTTTTTGCGCCGCCGTTAATCAGCTTGTTGAACATTGTTTCGTTTGAGTCGTATTCCGAAACAATCACTTTGCAGTCAAATTTCTGCTCGAAGTCGGCGATAACTTCTGTTGGAGTGTAGTAAGTCCAACTGTAAATGTTCAATGTCTTTCGCGAAGATTTCTCGTTGCACGATGCAAGACCCAAAACCGCGGCAAGTCCAACAGCCGCATAAATAATTTTAGAGGCGATTTTCATAACGCTTAGCTCCAAAATAGAAAAAATATGGCAGTTCCCCATTTGAACCGCCATTGTGAAACACATTTAATTTTTTACTTTAATGCAAAATTTTAATCAATATGATTTGAAAAAGTTTTTTGATTTTTTTGGGAAGAAGCGGGGAGAGCGACATGGAACACGAACCGGGGGACAGTGGAAGCGGGAATCGGAAAAAAATCGTATCTGAAATGTGTGAGATAAGAAGTGAAAATGAGCCTCGGCTGCACTAGCGCCGAAGTTTTGTTTTTGCAAGATTTTAGAAAATGTTAATTTGCAGGAAACGCATTTTGCTGCGCCAGTCTTAAATCTTTGTCCGCTGAGAATTCATTTTGTCGTGCCGTGCGAAAATATTTTTTGCCGGAAAATGCTTTTTTGAGTTATAAATATTTTATTTTTCTTAGACTCTGCTTTATTTCTGATAATTTGCATTTGTATTTTACCAGAAAAAGCATTATGCGGGCAATTTACAAACTTTTATTGCCTGAAAAAACGTTTTGCCAGCGAATTCATATTTGCATTTTCTCAGAAGTTAGACGAGGCTAAGAAAGTGTGTTTGCATTCTCTTGGAAAACACGCCGGGCAGGGAAAATCTAAACGGAAATAAAAGGGTAAAGGATACGGAAAGCGGGAAGATGGACACGGAATATGATAGAAAAATCGCGTGAAAGGGCAAAATGCTTTGCTCTTCCAGTTTTTTCGTGTTGTGCGCCGCATAGCGGCTTTTAAGCCTTCTCCAGCGCGACTTTTTTCCTATTTCTCTGTGTTTCCCAAGAATCTGTCTCTTGCTTTGCCGAATTTGCGCACCATTAATCCTAAGATTGCGCCGACTAGGACAGCCGCTATTACCGTTCCTACGCCTACGCTTCCGAAATTCCTGAGAGCAATCAGGCAGGTCGCGCATGAGACTATGACCATCGTGCAGTCAAATGCGATTTTTACTTTTGCGAATTCTATTTTCGCCATTTTTGAAATTGCGCCCATGCAGCCTTCCCCTGCGAGAGGAATCAGGTTGACAGGAACGTACCAGAAAATTCCGAAAGCCACGATAAAGCAGCTGACAAGCGAAAGAGCGACCCTTATGACTATGTTTTCAGGAGTCGGAAAAAAGGCGGCAAGATAGTTGCAGAATGTCGTGAATTTTCCGAATATGATTCCGACCGGAACTTGAAGCAGAATCAGAGGGGAGAACTTCTTCCTTAAAATCAGCAGCTGGATTAGGACAAGCGCACAGTGGAAAATTATTGTCGCGTTTCCCATCTCGATTCCCCAGACACAGGTCATCGTGTATGGAATTGAGCTTACAGGCGAGACTCCGAGGTTTGACTTTACAGAAAGAGCCACGCCGACCGTCATGATAAAGAGTCCCAGCAAATATACTGGAACCCTTAACTTAAGATTTTTCATGACTTTATTATATCAAATTCGGGAAATCTTTGTTTGACACTTAATAAATACGGGAATAGCGATATGTTTGCATTTTTTAATGCGCTGCCGCAAATCCTTTTAGGCTCTTTCTAAGAAGTCCGGCGAGCAGACAAATCAGCAGAATCAGAACGAAAGAAAGCGCGTTGATTACAGGGCTGACTCCGTGCCGGATCATATTGTAGACATAAATTGGAAGAGTCTCGACGTGTCCGTTTACAAGCGATGTGATTACAAAATCTTCAATAGACATTGTTATGCTCATCATAAATCCGCTCATGATTCCAGGCATGATTGCTGGAATGATAACCTTGAAAAGAGTCTGTTTCTCGTTTGCGCCCAAATCGTGCGCGGCCTCGATTATCGAATAGTCGAACTCGTCAACGCGCGCGCTTACCATCAGGTAAACAAACGGCAGGCAGAAAGTCGTATGCGCGATGATTATTGTTCTGATTCCAAGATTCATGTGAATTCCGCTCAGAAAAATCAAAAGGGAAACGCCCATGATTACTTCAGGCAAGACCATCGGCAAAAAGCTGACTGACTGGATGTAGTTTCGGCCGAAAAATTTGTACCAGCTGTTTCCGATTGCGGCGAGACTTCCCAAAACTGTGGAAATTACAGCCGACACAATCGCCACAACTGCGCTGTAGAACAGAGCTAGCCAAAGCCTTCCGGAATGGAAGAAAAGCTCCTCGTACCAGACAAGCGAGAATTTTGTGAAATTTGAGCCTTTTGACTCGTTGAATGAATAAAATACAATCACGAAAAGCGGAATAAAAAGGAAAGCGAGCGAAAGAGCCAAGACTGTATTTGAAAGGCTGAATTTTCGCCCATGCCGTTTCCAGTTGCGTTTTGCATGCTTGTTTGATTCGCTTTTTGCGAGCGGATTTTTCCTTAAAATCGATAAAATTACAGAAAAAAGAAAGTCCATTTGTTTTTCCTATTTTCTCATGTTTTTCAAGCTTGCGTCTTTTTTGTCTGATGAAATCATAAAAAGAATCGCAATCATGCTAACGGCGGTAAGAACAACGCTGAACGCAGACGCCAGCGGAAGATTTCTTGCCTTGTTAATCTGGTCCATGATGATGTTTCCGAGCATGTAGCTTTCAGTTGAGCCGACAAGCTGCGGAACTGTGTAGTTTCCGAAAATCGGGATGAAAGTGAAAATCAGCGCGCTGATAATTCCGCTTTTTATGCCTGGAATCAATACTTTGAACATCGACTGCGGTTTTGTTGCGCCTAAGTCGCGCGCGGCTTCGAGAAGCGAAAAGTCAAAGCGGTCAACCGATGTGAAAATCGGCAGAATCGCATAAGGAAGGTACATGTAAATGCTTACAAGAATTACCGCGCCTTTTGTCATCATGAATCTGTGAGGAGTAAAAATTCCATTTTCGTTTCTTGTCACAAAAAAGAAAATTTTTGTGAGAAATTCAAGAAATCCGTTTAGATTTCCGTTTTCTCCAAGAATTGTCATCCACGCGAAAATTCTGATGAGCGAGTTCGTCAGGAATGGAACAATCACAAGAACCAGAAGAAGCGACTGATGCTTGCTGCGTGCGATTGCGTATCCGCAAGGCAAAGCAATTATGATTGAAATTGCCGTTGCCACGCAGGTCATCCACAGTGTTCTGAAAAAAATCATTCCATAGTCTTTTGAGAACATCTGCTTGTAGGCATCAAGACTGAATTGATGGATTACTCCGCCGAACATATCTCTCTTCATGAAAGAATATGCGACGATTATCGCAAGCGGAACGATAAAAAACACAGAAAACCAGATTCCCATTGGCCAGCTGTAAAACGGGCCTGGATTTGCTTTTCTTAGCTGTTTGATATTTTTTTCTTTCATTATTTTTCGATGTCCTCAACGATGTAGCCGTCTTCTGCCGACCAGGAGATGTAAACAGTGTCTTTCCACTGAATCTCCGGACCTTCATCAAGATAATTCTGATGCTGCTTGAAAACTTTTACGATTGTTCCGTTTTCCAGCTTTACATAGAATTTTGACTGGAATCCTGTGTAGACAGGCTCCTCGACAACTCCCTTGAAAACATTGATGTCTCGTCTTCCGCCGAAAGCCGGCTCTTCGAGCGTGATTCTGATTTTTTCCGGACGGACTGTGAACGCGATTTTTTGTCCCGCATCCGTGTGCTCGTAGTCTGTAACGAGAATATTTTTGTCTTCTTCCCGTGTGGCGGC
>CAVDRA010000013.1:0-16049 GCA_963611155.1 bacterium
TCTTCATGATGATGCTGTCAGCGCGAAAGTTGCCCAGGTTTCTTCAATTGCCGAAATTCGCCATCTTGTGAATGACAGAATGAGAGAAATCACGAGTCATCTTGACATAATTTGCGAGGGACGCGACATGACCACTGTTGTTTTCCCGAATGCTGACTACAAGTTTTATCTTGACGCTTCAATTGATGTGCAGGCTCAGCGCCGCTTTGATCAGGGGGTTTCAAATATGCCCCTGGAAGAAGTGAAGGCGGCAATCCTGAAACGCGATGAGATAGACAAAAATAAAAAAGAAGGCGCATTAAAGCGGGCTGCGGACGCAATATATATTGATACTTCCAACTTGACCATAGAACAGGTTTGTGAGATAATCTTAAGCAAAATTCACAATAAAGGTAATATTATGGAACAGATGGAAGTGGAAAAGGAAGAGACTCAGAACAAAAAGAGTGAAATCCAAACACAATTAATGGAAGAGTCGCTCAAAAGTCTTGGAACTGTTGAGGACGGTCAGCTTGTTGATGGCACAGTAGTTCAGGTTACAAATGACTATGTGTTCATTGATATTGGATATAAATCAGAAGGAAGAATCCCTACAAGCGAGTTTAATGGTAAGCTCCCTAAGGAAGGCGATGTTCTTACTGTTGTAGTTCTTCGTAAAGATGGAAGAAATGGACCTGAGATTTCATACACAAAAGCTCAGTCAAAACAGCTTTGGAAAGATCTCCGCAAAGCTTTTGAAGAAAAATCTCCTGTTGACGGAACTATTCAGAAAGAAGTTAAAGGCGGATACGATGTCCTTCTTGGCGGTGACATTCATGCTTTCCTTCCTGTTAGCCAGGCAGATAGTCAGAAAGTTGAAATTCCTTCAAAATTGATCGGCGTTGAAGCTAAATTTTATATTGAGAGACTTTATTCAGACAACAAAGCAAACGTTGTTGTGAACCGCAGAAAGTATCTGGAAGAAGTTATTAACGAAAAGAGAGAGAAATTCTTTGCTGAAACTCAGATTGGCGACACTGTAAAAGGTGTTGTGAAATCTTTCACAAGTTTTGGCGCGTTTATTGATTTGGGCGGTTTTGACGGTCTTCTCCATATCAACGATATGTCTTGGGGACATGTTACACGTCCGAAAGATTTCGTAAAGAAAGGTCAGGAAATTGAGCTTAAAGTGATTCGTCTTGATCCATCTGAAAAGAGAATTAATCTTTCTTTGAAACATTTTAAGGAAGATCCTTGGGTACACTTTGAAGACAAATACCATGTTGACGATATCGTTGAGGGAACTGTAACAAAACTTACAGATTTCGGTGCTTTCATCGAGCTCGAGGAAGGTATTGAAGGTCTTGCTCATATTTCTGAATTTAGCTGGACTAAGAAAATCAATAAGCCTTCTGATATGGTTAAGATTGGCGACAAAATTAAATGCATGATTTTGGGATACGATATCCCTGCTGGCCGTGTTTCTCTTGGTCTTAAGCAGTGTACTCCAAATCCGTGGGATACAATTGGTGAAAAATATCCAGAAGGAACAAAAGTTCACGGAAAAGTTGTAAAACTTACAAATGCAGGTGCGTTTATCCAGCTTGAGGAAGGAATTGACGGTTTCTTGCGTGCTGAAGATATTTCTTGGACAAAGAAAGTTAAGCATGCCGGAAGCGAGCTTTCGGTTGATCAGGAAATCGATGTTGTTGTTTTGAACACAGATTTGGAAAACCGCAGAATCAATGTTGGAATCAAGCAGCTTACAGATAACCCTTGGAAGAAATTTGCTGAAACATACAAGCCAGGTTCAACACTTGAAGGTGAAATCACTTCAATTACTGATTTTGGTTTGTTTGTAAAAGCTCCAGACGGAATCGAAGGGCTTGTGAATAATTCAAACTTGACAGACGAGCGTGATGTTCCAGCCGAGGAAGCAATTAAAAAATTCAATGTTGGCGATAAAGTAAATGTCTATGTTGTTGACGTGAATGTTGATAAAGAAAAAGTTGCTTTCTCTATCAAGGAATACAAAAGAGCACAGGCTCGAAAAGAGATGAACCAGTATATGTCTTCTGCAAATGAGGATGATGGGGCTTATACTCTTGGAGATATGCTTAAATCACAGAAAAACAACTAGTTTGCTTCGATGAGTGCGAAAAATTCTCTTGAATTAGATCAATTAAAAACACTCATCGAGATAAATGAACGTATAAATTCAAGTTATTCTGATGTAAACGCATTGCTGATTTATATTCTTGAATCGGCAATGCGTCTTGTCCAATGTGAATCTTCTTCACTGCTTCTTGTGAATAATGAAAGCGGTAACCTTAATTTTGTTGTTGCCCTTGGACCGAAAGGTGCGGAAGCAAAAAATATCCCTGTAGAAAAAAATAGCATTGCGGGCTGGGTTGTCGAGAACAATAAGCCTTTAATTATTAGTGATGTGGCGAGCGACCCTAGATTTTTTCGCAACGTGCAGGAGCAGACTGGTTATATTTCAAAAAACATGCTTGCGATTCCGATGTGTGTAAAAGGTCGTTGCATCGGCGTGATTGAGCTTATAAATAAAGCGGGGCCGAAATCTTTCGATAAAAAAGACCTCGAGGTTTTGCAGCTTTTGTCAAATCAGGCAGGAATTGCGTATATCAATGCTGATATTTACCGTAGCGCAAAAAATCAAATTTCAGTTCTTTCAAATAAAATTATAAACGGTTCTGAATATCATGCTTTTGTTGCAAAAAGCGCTGCTGTTTTAGACTTGCTTCATGTGCTTGACGAGGTCGCGAAAACAAACGCGACTATTTTGATCACAGGAGAGAGCGGAGTTGGAAAAGAGCTTTTTGCAGAGCAACTGCATATAAAAAGTTCTCGGGCTGAAAAACCTTTTATCAGGGTGAACTGCGCTGCTCTGTCTCCTTTACTTCTTGAAAGCGAGCTTTTTGGTCATGTGAAAGGCGCGTTTACTGATGCCTTTGCTGACCGGATCGGACGTTTTGAGGCTGCGGACGGCGGAACTCTTTTCCTGGACGAAATAGCGGAGCTTCCGCTTGATTTGCAGGCTAAATTTTTGCGCGTTTTGCAGGAGCATAAATTTGAGCGGGTCGGTTCAAACAAGACGGTTTGCGTTGATGTCCGGATAGTCGCTGCTACGAATAGAAATCTTGAGGAGATGGTTAGCGCAGGAAAATTTCGCAGCGATCTTTATTATCGCCTGAATATTGTTCCATTGAATGTTCCCCCGCTTCGCGACAGAAAAGAAGACATTGAGCCTCTTGCCCAATTTTTTTTGAATAAATTTAAAGTTGAGACAAAAAAGAATTTTGAGGGATTTTCACAAAGCGCTCTAAGAACTCTGTACGATTATTATTGGCCGGGAAATGTTCGTGAGCTTGAAAATTCTGTTGAGCGTGGCTGTGTCTTAGGAACGCCGCCGCTTATTCAGGCAGAAAATCTTGGAATTACTGTGTCCAGAACAAAAATTGACGGGGATAATGGTTTTTACAATCATCTTGCTGAAGAAATTTATGATGAAAACGGAGACAAGACTTTGAAGACTGCCTTGAATAAATTTAAGGCGGCTTATATCAAGAAAATTCTTCAGGAAAATAATTGGAATCAGACTGCGGCTGGAAAAGTTCTTGGAATTCAGAGAACTTATGTTAGCCGTTTGCTTAACGAGCTGCATTTACGGTAGAATAGAAGACATTAAAAAATATAGAAATCTTAGGAGATTATAAAAAAATGGCTGAAAAAGTTCAGAACGAAACTGTTGCCGAGAAACTTAATGCTTCTTTGGCAAAATCATCAAAGGCTCTGCTTGCGCTTGCGGCGGTTGTTGTGATTGCGTTTTTAGCGGTAATAGTTGTTTCAAGTGTGAATGCTGGCGCGACAAAAAAAGGCTTAGAGCTGATTGACAGTATAAATTTTTCTTTGACAAATGAATCTAGCGCTTCTACTGGCGACGAGAGTATTTCGGAAGAAGAAGCTGCCGCAAAAAAAGCGGAAGAGGAGACTTTACGCCAAAATGAGGCACTGCAACAGCTTGTTTCTCTTTCTTCAAAATCAGGAATTGTTGGCGTTAGGGCAAATATGCTTGTTGCTGACATAAAATTCAGCCAGAAAAACTATGCTGAAGCGCGTGATGCTTATGTAAAAGCTGCTTCCGGAAAAAAAGCCTACACAGCGGCATTGAACAATTTTAACGCTGCTGTTTGTTCTGAAGAGCTTGGCGACGATGATTCTGCTGTAAAATATTATGAGATGGCGGCAAGCGACAAAAATTTTGTCTTGATTGATCATGCTTTGTTTAGTTTGGGACGCGTTTACGAGAAAAAATCTGATTTCGGTTCGGCAAAGTCTACTTACGAGAAACTCAATGGCTTGCATCCGTCAACAAGCTGGGGACAGCTTGCAAAGTCACGGCTTATTGCTTTGAAAGCTGCTGGACAAGTCCAATAGTTTTCTTACTGAAAAAAAAGTAACCAGAAAAAATAAAATATATTTTTTCCTATATGAAGATGACAGCGAAAAACATTGATAAGAATTTATTCTTTCTGATGGTTTTTTGCTGTCTTTTTTTTATGATTTCCTGCGGACTCGAGGAAGTTATTGTTGTTGAGCCTCCGACCGTAACTTACAATGATCCTCTTTATTCCGATACTGACTACACAAATTATTATTGTTCGTTTTTGACAAAAGAAAGCGGTCAGCCTGATTCATTCTTGGGAACAGAGGTCTATTATAAAATCTACAACAATTCAAGTGTTTTGGTTTCTGAAAGAAACGCGATAACAGCGGTGAATTCGACAAGCAACGGAAGCGCCGCCGCAACAAAAATGGTTGAAACCTACACTTATCAGCCTCTTGGAATGAATCCGCAGAATTCGGACTCAATTTTTCTTTCCAGTTCCGAAACAGACCGCAAGGTTTATTTCCGTCTTGTTGACAATGGGGCGGGCACAGAATTGGCCGCAGACATAAGAGTCTCTGGAACGTCCATTGGAAAAATTCCTTACCGTTATTCAAACGACAAGTCTTTCGATTTTTTTGACAACGATGACAGCGATGACAGCGACAAAATTGATGTTGCGCCTGAAAGCGGCGATCTTGACTATAAGCATAGCTCCACAGCTTCTGTTTCGGGCGAATATTATGTGCAGTTTTTTGCAGTCGGAATTGCATGGGACTCAAGTTCTTTGACCAGAAGCTATAGCCTTGTTTTGGATTTAGGCTCAATTCCGATCAAGGACGATTAGCCGCTGAATTCCATTTTTTACGCACAAATTCTATAATTTCAATATGCTTACCACATCAGAAGAACTTGCAAAACTTGAGCACGAGCTTAATCCCGAGCAATTTAAAGCCGTAACTAGAATCAACGGCGCGTTTTTGATAATTGCCGGGGCCGGCTCCGGCAAAACACGCGTAATCACTTTTAGAATCGCACATATGCTTAACTCGGGAATTCCACAGTCGGCGATTCTTGCCCTTACTTTTACAAACAAGGCCGCAAAAGAAATGGAAGAGAGAATCAAGCAGCTTACAGGAAAAAAACTTCCGCTGCTCACCGTTTCGACTTTTCACGCATTCGGAGTCAGAATTTTAAGGCAGGATATTTCAAAGCTCGGCTACCGTGAAAATTTTTCGATTTATGACGAGACTGACAGAAACGCACTCATAAAAGAGACGGGCAGGGAACTTCATTACAGTCCGGAAGCTCTTGATATTTATAAAATTGGAATTTTGATTTCGGACATAAAAACTGGGCGGAAACACTGGAATGCCGAAAACGAAATTTACAGGCAGCTTTATGAAGGCTATCAGGAAGGCTTGAAACTTTATAACGCAGTGGATTTTGACGATTTGATCACTCTCCCGATAAAGCTTTTCCGCGAGAATCCTGATGTTCTTGCTTCTTACAAAAGCCGGTACAAATACATCATGGTTGACGAATTCCAGGATACGAGCCATCAGCAGTATGAATTTATGAAACTTCTCGCAGACGAGAACGTGGCGGTCGTGGGCGATGACGATCAGAGCATTTACAGCTGGCGCGGCGCGGATTATCAGAATATCGTGAATTTTGAAAAAGACTTCAAGAATGTTGAGGAAATCCGTCTTGAGCAGAATTACCGCTCTACAGGAACTATTCTTGCCGCGGCGAACGGCGTTATTAAGCACAACACAAACCGGAAAGACAAGTCTTTGTGGTCTGGAAACGGCGAGGGAAAGCCGATTGAAGTTTTCATGCCTGACAATGAGACTGCGGAGGCTGATTTTATTGTTGAATCTGTGCAGTCTATATGCGTTACTGAAAAGCGCAAATATGATGATTTTTGCGTTTTGATGCGCGCAAACACGCAGTCGAGGGCAATCGAGGAAGCTTTTTTAGCCGCGAATATTCCATATACTATGTCTGGCGGAACTTCGTTTTTTCAGCGAAAGGAAATAAAGGATATTATCAGCTATCTTCGCGTAATTTCAAATCATGATGACGATGTGAATCTTTTGCGCATTCTAAACGTTCCCAGGCGCGGAATAGGCAGGGCAACAATCGAAAAGCTGAACCAGATTGCAAAAAATCTCAGCTGTTCCCTTTGGGAGGCGATAAATTCTCTTTTGCAGGTGAGCGACAGCGAGGCGGATTTGTTTATGCAGCCTTCAGATTCTGAATACAACCCGAAATTTGACGATTTGTCTGATGAAAGTTTTTCTGACGGAACTAAAAAATCACTGCAATCTTTTGTTGAGCTTATCGACGGAAACAAGTCTATGCTTGGCGGCCATGGACTTGCAAAAAAAGTAAGGAAAATGGTCGATGATATTCGATACTTTGATTATCTGATTTCGGAAAATCCAAAATCAGAAAAAGCAGCGAGATTCAAATTTTTGAATATTGAAAGTCTCATAAATTCGATTGAACGCTGGGAAAACAATCCTGATTCAGGCGAGCCGACTCTTTACAATTATCTGAACAGAATCACTCTTCTTTCAAGGGACGACATGGATGACGGAGAAGATCAGGGAAAAGTGAATTTGATGACAATTCATGCGTCTAAAGGTCTTGAATTTCCTGTTGTTTTTATAGCTGGAACAGAAGAAGGCTTGATTCCTCATGGGCGCGCTGTTGATGAAGGCGGGGATGCGGCTGTTGAGGAGGAGAGACGTCTTTTTTATGTTGCGATAACCCGCGCCCGCGACAAACTGATTATCTCATCGTGCAAGGCTCGCCGAAAACAGAACACGAGCGTTGAGTGTCAACCGAGCCGTTTTTTGGACGAAATTCCGTCAAATCTTGTTGAATATCATAAGGAAGACAAGGAAGTAGACGCTGATACGGCAATCGCTTTTTTGCAGCAGATGAAAAAACGTTTCCAGGCGCCGATTGTTCCGGGATTTTAATTTTTTAAAGCAGAATCAGCGTTGCCGCTTGCTTGAATTGAATGCCATGCAAAATGAGAAGCCGCTGAAGTTTCTTTAGTAAAATAAATTTCTTCTCGTTATTTTTTTTTCACGGTAGTTTTGCCGTGATTTTTTTTCTTTATAGATGCAAAAAGCTTAAATCTCTTGACTTTTTTCGGGGGGGGTACAATTGAATAGTACATTTTCACGAAAGGAGTCTCCCCTTGAAGAAAGTCTTGATTATTGGAGCTGGACCTGCCGGGCTTACTGCCGCTTATGAGCTTCTTGAAAAATCAAAAGAATATGAAGTTACTGTTTTTGAGGAAAGCCATGTTTTCGGGGGAATTTCCCGCACTGTCAATTACAAGGGAAACCGGATGGACATGGGCGGACACCGCTTTTTTTCTAAAATGCCTGAAGTAAATGAATGGTGGCAAAAAATGCTGCCTCTTCAAGGAAATCCTTCGTCTGATGACAGAATTTTGGGACGGAAAATTCCGCTTGCTTTAGGCGGACCTGATCCTGAAAAAGCTGATGAAGTTATGCTTATGCGCCATCGGGTTTCAAGAATTCTCTTCGATTCTAAATTTTTTGATTATCCTGTTTCGCTAAAATTTTCAACATTAAGAAATCTTGGCTTTTTGACTACATTGCAGGTAGGATTTTCATATCTTCATTCGCTTTTCTGCAAACTTCCTGAGACAAATCTTGAAAACTTCTACATAAACCGCTTCGGGCGAAAACTTTATTCGCTTTTTTTTGAATATTACACTGAAAATCTTTGGGGAAGGCATCCGCGTGAAATTGATGCCTCGTGGGGAGCTCAGCGTGTGAAAGGGCTTTCTATTTCGGCTGTTTTAAAAGATGTTTTCGGCAGAATATTCAGGAGCGGAAACAGAAAAGTAGAAACATCGCTTATCGAGGAATTCAAGTATCCGAAATTCGGTCCGGGAGAGCTTTGGGAAGTCACGGCGCAGAAAATTCAGAATTTAGGCGGAAAAATCATTTTGGATGCGAAAGTTGTCTCGTTAAAAAAAGATGCGAATGAAAATTTGGTTTCGCTTTGTTATGAAAAAAACGGAATCTTGACAGAAGAAAAAGGCGATATATTCATTTCTTCCATGCCGTTAAAAGATTTTGTTGCCGGCATGAGCAATGTTCCGGAAAATATCGCGAAAATTGCAGGCGGTCTTCCTTACCGTGACTATATGACGCTCGGCGTGCTTGTAAAAAAGCTTTGCCTAAAAAACAAGACTAAGCTTAAGACTGTCGGGAATATCGTGCCAGACTGCTGGGTATACGTTCAGGACAGAAGCGTAAAAATGGGACGCTTTCAGATTTACAATAACTGGTCGCCTTATATGGTCAGTGATTTGGAGAATACAGTTTGGCTCGGGCTGGAATATTTTGTAAGCGAAGACGGTCCGATGTGGAAGATGAGCGAAAAGGATTTTTCAGATTTTGGTGTTGGCGAGATGATTACCCTCGGCTTGATTGAAAGCGCAGACGATGTTGTTGACACTCATTTGGAACGCGTGAAAAAAGCTTACCCTGCATATTTTGACACCTACAGCGAGATTGAAACTCTGCGTGAATATCTGGACAAAATTCAGAACCTTTACTGCGTAGGACGAAACGGCCAGCATCGCTACAATAACATTGACCATTCGATGGCGACAAGCTTTGAGGCGGTCAAGAATATTATGTCTGGAAATAATGACAAATCTGGAATTTGGAACGTTAACACGGAGAAAGAATATCATGAAGGAAAATGAGATTTTTCATTGTTTCATGAATAAAAACTTCAAGATACGATTTTTTGTTTTTGCTTTCTTTTTGTTAGCTCTGCTGGCTTTTCTGTCATTTTGGTCTTCGGTGAAAATCCCTGGAAAATGCATTTCTTTCATGGCGGCGAGTCTTGTTTTGCTTTTGTCTTCGTTTTTGGTGATTTTAAAGGCGAAAGATGATTTTTTTCCGATGGCTTTTTCGCTTGCCGCAATCGGAATTTTTTATTTTGTTGTTTGTCCGTTTGAAATGCCTCCTGACGAGAATGCCCACTTTTTCCGGGCATTTGAAATTTCACTTGGAAGATTTTTCTCGCGCCCGCTCTCTTGGAACGCCTTTGGAGATATTCTTCCTTCTGCTGTCGTGGATTGCTGGAACCGCGCCTCTTTAATCGACTGGGAGAAAACGCGGGAAGTCGGCTTTTCGAATACTGCGCTTTATTCGGTTGTGAATTATCTTCCGCAGTCGCTTGGAATCTTTGCGGCAAGAATTTTCACGGGAAAGTTTTTGTGATTTATTATGCGGGCAGGCTTTTTAATTTTCTTGCGTCGCTGTCGCTTTCTATTTTTGCGCTGAAAAAAATACCTTTCGGCAGAAAAGTCCTTTTTGTAATTATGCTTTTTCCTATGACGCTTCAGGAAATGATTTCAATGGCGCCGGATGCTTTTGTGAACGCTCTTTCCTTTGCGATTTTTGCGTTTTCGCTGAATCTTGCCTATAAAAAGGAAAATGTCTCCAGAAAAGAATCAATTTTTCTTGGAATGCTCATTTTGATGGTTTCTCTTTGCAAGTTGGTTTATCTTCCTTTGCTTTTCATTGTCTACATAATTCCGTCGGGAAAAATGCGCAGGGCTGATTTTGTAATCTTAAAGATTCTGGTTCCGGTTCTCGCGCTTTCGCTGAATCTTTCTTCGCTCGCTCTTTCATCAAAAATTCTTGCGGAATCAAAACTCGGTGAGCAGAATGCTGGCGAGCAGATTCATTTTATTTTATCGAATCCTCTTTCTTTTCTTAAAGTTTTTATCAGAACTGTGATTTCACAGTCAAAAGGATACGTTTTTGGCTGCATTGGATTTTATCTTGGCTGGCTAAATATAAGGCTTCCGGTCGCATTGTGCGGTCTTTTTGCCGTCATTTTGTTTTTTGAAGCTTTCTGCCAAAACAACATTCATTTTAAGGCTAGAAAACTGGATATTTTCTTTTTTCTGATTATTTTTGTTATGGTTTTCGGTTTGATTTTGACGAGCGAGTATGTCGGATGGAGCGCTCCTAAGGCATCGAAAATTTCCGGTGTTCAGGGAAGATATTTTATTCCGGTTGTCAGTTTTCTTTTGTTTCCCTTTTTGTATAGAAAGCATTTTGGAATTATCAGAACTTCCAGAATAAACGGGGCGGAAAACAAAATGTCAAGCGAAGAAAAAACAGAGTCTGAAGGCAAAATATCATGCAAAGAAAAATCATTGCTTTTGATAACGATTTTGCTGTTTTTGAATTTGACTGCGCTGATTTACGTTCTGAAATTTTTCATTGAAAAGAAATGAAAAAAAATCTGGCGGGTTTGTTCTTGATTTTTGGCTTCATGATTCATCTATAAGACATAAAACAAAAAAACAAAACTTCGCCTCGAAATCTGTATTTTTCATAAGGAATTTAAATGCAAATAAGAAAAAATTTCTTGCAGCTTTTTTTCTATCTTATTGTTGGAATTCTCGCCACCATTGTTGAATGGAGCGCTTTTTTTGTGCTGAACCGGCTTTTTAAAATCCATTATGCGCTTTCGACAGCCTTTGCTTTCGTTCTTTCCACTTTTGCAAACTGGCTTTTCGGAAGGCTGATTTTATTTCGCAAGACAAAGCAGAATACTCTAAGCGAAATCTTGAAAATTTACATTGTAAGCATCATCGGCCTTGCAATGAACATTGGAATTATGTTTGCGGCCGTGGGCAAAATCGGGATGAATGAAATGATGTCGAAAATCGTTGCGACTGGAATTGTTTTTATCTGGAATTTTTTGATTAGAAAGCTTGTGATTTACAAAATTTGAGATTGTGATTTTAACCTGTTTTTCTTTGCCAACATGATTCAGTGCCGGCTGAAAATTATGAGGCCTTGCCCTAAAATTTTGGCTTTTTCAAAAGGCCGTCAGCTATGAAGAATTGCGCTTAAATGCAAAAACGCGCGGAAAATCAGAAATTGCAGGCAGAAAATCAAAAATCGGTCTGTGTTCCAAAATAAAAAGATTAGTTGTAAGATAAAAATCATACAGGAGTTTTTATTTTATGGCTCAAAAAGAGATTTTAGGTCCGCATGACCGTCCGCCTATTTCAAGGTGGATTCCGCTTAGCATTCAGCACGTGTTTGCAATGTTTGGCGCTACGGTTTTAGTTCCGCTTTTGACGGGGCTTAGCACTTCAACTGCGCTTTTTACCGCAGGAACAGGAACTTTGATTTACATCCTGATAACAGGAGCAAAGGTTCCGGCTTTCTTAGGCTCGTCATTCGCTTTTATTCCGGCTTTAATCAGCATCGGAAAAGCTTACGGCGTTCCTTATGCGATGGGCGGCGCGATTTTCGCAGGTCTTTTTTACTGCGTTGTCGCCGCAATCATAAAGATTTCAGGAAAATCATGGATTGACAAAGCTTTGCCGCCGGTTGTAATCGGCTCAGTAATCATTGTTATTGGAATGTCGCTTGCCGGAAGCGCAATCAGTTCTGCAATGTACATCGGCGGAAACTACTCGCTTGTAGCTCTCAGCATCTCTATTTTCACTCTTTTGATGGCGATTATCGCGACTATATATTTCAAGGGATTTTTCAACACGCTTTCAATTCTGATCGGTCTCGTTTCCGGATATGTTTTTGTCTTGGTTCTCGGGCTTTTTTTTGACAATTACAAGCTGATTGATTTTTCAAAAGTCGCAGAAGCTAAGTGGATCGGCCTTCCTTTTCTCCACACCGATGAGGCTGGACATTATTATTGGATGGCTCCGAAATTCAATATTGTCGCAATTGTAACGTTTATAATCATCTCGATTTCGACAATTTGCGAGCATTTAGGAGACACAATCACAACTTCGACTGTTGTCGGAAAAGATTTCACAAAAGATCCCGGGCTTCACAGAACATTGACCGGCGACGGATTTGCAACCGCCTGGGCCGCAGTTTGGGGAGGACCGCCGAACACAACTTACGGCGAAAATATCGGCGTTATGGCAATAACGAAAGTTTATTCTGTCTGGGTAATCGGCGGGGCTGCCGTGATTGCGGTCATCTTGTCATTCTGCCCGAAATTCGGCGCGCTTATTTCAACAATTCCAGGCCCTGTTCTCGGCGGCGTCTGCATGCTTTTGTACGGACTCATCGCCGCTTCCGGACTTAGAACCCTTGTCGAGAAAAAAGTTGATTTTTCAAAGCGGAAAAATCTTACTGTAGCGTCAGTGATTTTAACCCTTGGAATCGGCGGCGGACTGCTCCAGTTCAAGATTGGAAATGAATTCACATTCTCGCTTGCCGGAGTTGCGCTCGCTACGGTTGTCGGCGTTTTCTTGAATCTGATTATCAAAGACAAAGAATAACGCTTAGCTAAAAATCAGAAAAAAATTTTAGAACTGATTTTTTTGGACGATGTCTGCTGAGAGCATTTCATGGCCGCCAAAAATTTGGCAGCCATGGCAAATAAAAAGCTCCGCATTTTTGTTTTAATACAATGCCCAGCTTTTCGCGGTTCCGCAGTCTTCGCTGCTCCATTGCCGGACTTTTAACGGAAAATTCATTAAAATCAGCTTTTTTTTGCTCAAAAAATCAGCTAAAATTTTCTTGTAAAAAGTCCGGCAACGCTTCGCGCCGCTGCAATCTGGCGTAGCATTTTTTTCTGCATTCGCAGGAAAATCCCGCAAAACTTGCGGAGACGGGCAAAAGTTGCCGCCGCGAGGATTTCCAATGCCAAAAAATCAGAAAATTTTGTTCCTGCCGCTTTTTTTTCTTTTTCTTTCGAATATTTTTGTTTTCCCAGAAAACCTTTTTCCTCAGGAATCTAGCGTCCTTCAAAATAACGAGGCAGAAGAAAAAAAAATCCAGAAATATTCCACGCTTTCTTTTTCTGAAATCTGGGGCTATGTGATGACAGCCCGTGAGGATTCGTTCTCGCCTGTTTTTCCAATCACCGATGTAGGCTATTTCTGGAAAGCCGTTGACCAGTACGGAAATATTCCAGAGCCTCCGCCGCGCGGCAAATTTTTTCAGGATTACGCCGGACGCGTTCATTTTGTCTCAAGCTGCGACTCGCGCGGACAAACACACTTGCTTCTTTCTACAAAGGAGCTTCAGAAAAAAATAATTTCCCAGCTTATAAAAGCCTCTGAAACTTATGACGGGCTCCAAATTGACTGGGAGCTAGTTCCAGTCAACGACGACATGGTTTTCTATGATTTCCTGAAAAAACTGAAAAAGAAATTGAAAGGAAAAATGCTTACTGTGGCAATTCCTGCAAGGCTAAAAACTCTTGAAAAAGATCCTTATGATTATGCGCGCCTTTCAACTGTCGCCGACAAAATCATAATAATGGCTTATGATCAGCACTGGTCAACAAGCGCGCCTGGTCCTGTCGCTTCTCCTGACTGGGGGAAAAAAATCTATAATTATGCGAAGACTGTGATTCCGGAAGAAAAACTTATAATGGGAGCGCCTTTTTATGGCCGCGCCTGGTCTAACGAGGATATTGGCGGCCGCGCCTGGACAAATATTTCAGTTGAGCGGATAATCGGCGAGCAGAAAATCAAAGATTCAGACTTAAAAACAGATAAAAATGGAAACAGATATTTTAAGCTCGAAAAAAAACGGATTGTAACTCTTTATTTTGATGACACCGAATCAGAAATAAACCGCCTGAAAATCTACAAAAACGAAGGTGTCGAAAAAATAGCGTTTTGGCGTGTTGGACAGGAGAATCCTGAGCTTTGGAATTTCTTGAAAGCTGAATAATTTTAAGTTTGTAATGAAAGCGCGTCCCGAATCCTGTTTTTTCAGTTTTTGGGCGCGGAATGAATAAAACGCGGATTCTTTTTAAAATGAAAAAACCTGCCCAAAAAATGAACAGGTTTATGTGAGACTGGCCCGACTCGAACGGGCGACCCTCTGCTTAGAAGGCAGATGCTCTAATCCAGCTGAGCTACAATCTCAACTTATGTTTAAATATACTATCCTGCTTTGAAATTTTATTCAAGAGGAAAAAGGCTGGAAAACTAAAAAAATGCAGAAAATAAAAATATTTTATCTTTATGAAAAAGCGGGCAGTCTGTTTTTTTGAAAAATTGCAGATTAAGCGGATTAAGAAAATTACGCTGGAGAAAATAATGCTTTATTTTAAGGATTCTGCGGTCTGATGAATTAATGTCTTGAAAGTTTTCTGTATATTCTGCGGAATTAAATTCAAGTCGTCTAAAATCGATTTTTCTTCCGAGTTGATTTGCACAAAATCCGATGAATTTTTTGAAGTCTTCTTGTCTTTTCCTGTCACTAAATATTCAACTGACACATTTAGAGCTTCCGCGATTTTTACCGCAATATCGGCAGGCGGAATCGAGGCTCTTGCTCCAAGGTAGTTGTCGAGAGTTCCTTTTATGATGTTAGTTTTTGCAGAAAGCTCTTTTACTGTTAGACCTTGAAAATCAAGCTCGTTCCTAAGATTTTCTCTGAAAGACTTCATGCTTTGATTATATCGATTGATGTATTCTTATCTTGATTTTATAATTCAATCTACATATAATCAAAATTCAGTATATCGATTGACGTGTCGTATTTTGGAGAAATGAATTTTGATAAAATTTGCCCTTCTTTTTGGCTCTGCTCCTGCCGGATTTTGCCAGAAAAAGCTAATTGAAATGAAAAAAAGCCTTGCTTCAAAAAATGGAGGCTCATGGGGAGAAGGCGGAATTGTCAGTTTTCCAAACGGAGCAAGTGAGAGAACTCTGAAAATCGTGTTTGAAAACATAAAAACGCAGGCTGAAAATTTACGGGATGAAAAATCTGGATACAAAAAATTGAAAAACGCGCGTTCTCTTCCTTGCAATAAAGATATTTCTGAAGAATTTTCTGAAAACTGCAAAATAAAAATTTTCCTGTATATATGCACCTTGTCGCCAGTCGAGGAAAGCGAAAAATCTGTCTGGCTCGGCGGCGAGGAAGTCAAAAAAAGCGTGATTGATGATTTTATAGAATTTCCCCGGGCGTTGGATGCGACTTGCCAAGATGAAATCGGCGCTTTTAATGACATTCAGGTGATTTACGACTCGGACAGGGAATTTGTGAGGGAAGAAGATGAGGCGGATGTGTGAGAAATTGAAGCGCGCACATAGCGGAATGTTGCGGGCGAGCTCGGTAAGGAGGCGCAGGCTGCGGCGCACGTTCTGAAACAATTTTTTAAGCATTAAGGAATTTTTTATTTTAAATGGAAACAGAAAAAAGGGGTAAACGTTATCTTGCAAAAAATATAGTTTTTCTCACAATTGGGCAGTTTGGAACTAAGTTGCTCACATTTTTTCTTGTGCCTTTGTATACAAGTGTGCTTACTTCTGCTGAGTATGGAACTTATGATTTGTATTCTGCAACGGTTTCGCTTTTTGTTCCGGTTCTTACGTTAAATATTTCTGATGCGACAACTGTTTTTCTTTTGGATAAAAATCTTTCAAAAGAAGGGATTGTTTCTATAAGTTTAAAATATTATTTTTATTCGCTTTTAATTTTTGCGGGTTTTATTCTTTTAAATCTTTTTATTGGTTTTGCTCCGCTTTTTAATGAGTTTCCGCTCTTTCTTTTTTTGATGTTTGCGGTGAATGGTCTTAGCCAGCTTCTTTTAAATTATGCACGCGGATTTGACAGGGTAA
>CAVDRA010000014.1:0-15466 GCA_963611155.1 bacterium
CTCACGGACTTTTAAAATCGCCGGACTTTTTCCGATAAACTGATTTTTTTCAGATTCTAAAGATTCTTTTTCGCCATTGCCTTCTGATTTTTCATCAGAACCAATTTTTTTTGATTCTGATTTTTGCTGCACGGCCTTTAAGGCAGGGGGTTCCTCGCGGTTTTTCAAAGCTTTTTTTACAATTGTTTCCAGCTGGTCAAGATTGAGAGGCTTGGTCAGAAAATCATAAGCTCCGTTCTGCATTGCTTTTACCGCGGCATCGATCGAGCCATGTCCGGTCAGGACAATAACTGGAATCCCGGGCATTTTTGTGGCAATCTGGCGCAAAACTTCATCGCCAGAAATTCCTCCGGGCATCCGCAAGTCGGTAATCACAAGATCAATCTGCTCGTTTTTTACGATTTCAAGACCTTCTTTTCCGTTCGAGGCAAGTTTTACCTCATATCCGTCCATCTCAAAATCAGCGGCAAGCCCCTCTCTGATATTTTTCTCGTCATCAATTATTAAAATTCTGCTCATTTTTAGTCCCGAATGTTTTCTAGTCCTTTTTCTTGTAAGTCAGAAGACGCTTGTCTTTTTGAGGAACAGGCAAAGTAATTTTGAAAAGCGAGCCTTCGCCAAGTTTTGACTCAACCGCAATATCGCCGGAAAATTCCTTTATGATTTTATAGCTCATCGCCATTCCGAGCCCAGTTCCGTTTGCTTTTGTCGTAAAATAAGGCTCGAAAATTCTCGAGACTGTCTCTTCGCTCATTCCGCAGCCGTTATCAGAAAAAAGAATTGTATATTTGTCGTCTTTCACCGCCGTTTTCACAGCAATCATTCCAATATAATCTTCCGGACCGTTTCTAAAATTGTCTTTTAAATCATCATTTTTTGATTCAATCGCAGAAACGGAATTTGTCGCAAGATTCATGATAATCTCGCGGAAAAGCTTTTGGTCTAGCAGAATCCTAAAATCATCCTTGCACAAGCTTATTTCAGTCTTTATTTTTTTTGATTTCAGCTCAGGACCAAAAAAGTCAAAAATAGATTTCAGCAACTTGTCAGGATTAACAAGCTCAAGATTCGCGGAAATCGGGCGGACAGCCATCAGAAAATCGACCACAATCTTGTTGAGGTTTTCAATTTCCTGATTTATCACATCAAGATAATTCTCAAGAAATTTAGGCTCCGGAAGTTTTCCGTCAAAATCACGCTTTTTTTTAATCATTTTTTGAATCAGCTGAATATGAATGCTGATTGCGCCAAGAGGATTTTTTATTTCATGGGCAACACTCGCGGCAATATTTGTGAGTCCGGCAAGAGTTTCCATCCGGTGAAGAAGGATTTCCTGCTGCTTGCGCTCTGTCACATCTTCAATTCTTATGATCGAGCCGAGCAAAGTCTGGTCATTTGACTGCCCCTGAACAAGCGGCGTTACAAAAACATCGACAAAACGGACTGAACCGCCTGAAGTTTTCACAGTGTATTCGTTTGAAACATTTGTTCTGCCGTTTTCAAAGCAGTCCTTTAGAAATTTTGAAATTTCATCGTCATCGATATAAGTGAAAACAGGCGCATCATCAGCAAATTTATCAAGAGAAGATTTTAACGGAAGATAACGTTCTGCGGCTTTGTTTATATTTGTCAGAAGAAAATTCTCATCGACAATCACAAGCCCGCTTTGAAGCGACTGAAAAATAGAATTGAAGAGCTCCGCTTTTCCGCAGTTATCCTCGATTATTCTTTGGATTTGCGCGCTTGAAAGCTTATCGAGCTTTTGGGAAACTCTCTTGGAAAATTCCTGCATATCCGCCTCCAGACTATCAGCAATATTTCAGATTCTCAATCAAAAAACATTCTTGCCCCGGCTAAGTCGCAAGTCAGACTCTCAAGAGCGGCGACTGCGGACTGATTATAGACAGTAACATTATTGTAGCAGTTTCTCGTAAATTCGACGACTTTTTCGCAAAGCCGCACATTTTTCGCGCTTTGAGGATTTTTTCTGGCAGCTTCCATCATTCCAATCAAGAACGACTTCAGCAGAACACAGGGAGAAAAACCGTTGCAAAGTTTGACAATTTCCGGAACAGCCGGAAGTTTTCCCTGCATAAGGCTAGTAAAATATTCCGCCGCGATTTTTCTTATCTGCTCCGGGTTAACCGGCAAAAAAGTCTCAAGATATTCCTCTACAGAAAGATTTTTATCGTTTGCAGAATGAAAAACACGGCTGATTACTTCATTCTGCTGTTTTTGAGTCCGATCTGAAAAATAATATGTGCGGACACGGGAAAGAATTGTCGGCATTACAGCCTGTCTGCGGGATGTGGTCAATATAAAGACAGCATCCCCCGGAGGCTCTTCAAGAATTTTCAGCAAAGCGTTCCGCGCGCCTTCAAGCATTCTTTCGGCGTTTTCAATTATAAAAACCTTTTTTCCGTCAGAAGATTTTAGATGAGCCCAAGAAGAAGCTTTTCGAATCTGGCTGATCGGAATTGAATCATACATAAAGGACGATTCCAGCTTTTCGCACTGAGCAATTATATTTTCTGCCGTTTTTTGAAGCTTATCGTTTTCAAGAAGCTCTTTTTCCGGAGATATTTTTTCCATATCCTCATCAATAAGCTGAATTAGCTGGGCTATTTTCGGAACTTTATCGTCGTCTTCCCAGAGAATCTGGCTAAAACGGTTTGTAAGTTTTCTGACAGAACGGAGAAAAAGATAGCGTGTCGCAGGAAGACAGCGCTCATTATTGTAGGCGGCATTCAAAAAAGCTTTTTTCGCAGCGTAAATTTCAAGGGAACAATCGCGGGGCCCGGCAAGAAGCACATTCGCATTAGTAAGCTCCTTGTTTTTAAGACAGCTCGGACAAGTGCAAAGCCAGTGTCCTTTCGGATATTTACCGTCGCCTGTACAGGATAAAACACGAGCGAGCTCCAATGCGCAAGTCAGCTTTCCGGAAGCGGAAGGACCGGCAAGCAGGATTGACGCGGGAAGTCTTCTGTTTTCAATGTCAGAAGACAAAAGAGAAGCCGCATTCTGATAAAGAAGATTATCGAACATCAGACAAACATTCCGTGAATATAATCAATCGGCTTTTGAAGCAGCGGCAGCAACAGCGAAGAAACCGTGCTTTCATTTGTAAGCGAATCAAAATCAAACCAGATTTGAGCCTTCAGAAGAATCAAAATACAGGAAACGACCGCGATTCCTTCTGCCGCGCCAAAAACAAATCCCAAAGCATGGTCAAGACTTTTTAGAATTTCTCCGGAAAAAATATTTTTGAAGATAATCTGACAAATTTTTACAGCCAGGAACACAACAACAAAAATCAGGATAAAAGCAATCACAAGGTCAACAGTCGGATTGCTTATGATTTTCGCAAGATAAGGCGAAAGCCGGCCGCAGAAAAAAGACGCCGCAACAACTCCGGCAACAACAGCGAGCTTTCCGAACAGTTCTTTTATAAAGCCATTCACACAGGACGTCACTGCAAAAAACAGGATAACCACAATAAATACAACATCAATAAAATTAAATGTCATAGACTATCTCCGCAATACGGCGCGCAGGACGTTTTCCGGCAGAAAGAGCACCGGCGTTTCTGGCGATTTTTTTACGCTCATTTTCATCGAGCAATTTTTCAAGAGACTTTTTTAGTTTCTCTGAATCGGCATCATCTCCGACGAGAATTTGAGCGGCTCCTCTCTCTGCAAAATATTTAGCATTGTCAATCTGATCTCCGCGGCTTCCGCCTCCGCACAAAGGAATCAAAACCATCGCTTTTTCCAAAACCGAACATTCCCAGAGAGAATTCGCGCCCGCCCGGCTCAAAACCGCATCCGCACAGGCAATCACATCCGGCATTTGCGCATAAATAAACGAATAGAGAAAATATCCTGAAACATTTTCGGGCATTTCCTTAAAATCGCGCCCGCCGCACTGGTGCACAACATTAAAATGCGAAACAAGCCAGTCAAGATTCTGCGCAACGAGAGAATTAATCTGATGAGCGCCAAGGCTTCCGCCTAAAACAAGCAGTATAGGCTTTGAAGGATCGTAATCCGGGCGGTTCTCAAAAAGGAATTTTCTGCCTTCTTTTTTGTCTGCACTGTAAAAAACAGGCCTGACAGGATTTCCGGTAACGATAATTCTGTTTTGCTTTTCAGGCGAAAAATATTTTTTTGTTTCATCATAGGAAACAAGAATTTTTGAAGCGAATTTTGAATTGATTCTAGTCGCAAGCCCGGGAGTAAAATCACATTCATGCGTAAAAACCGGGATATGAAGAAGATGAGCCGCAACACATGGGGGAACACTGACAAATCCGCCTTTAGAAAAAAGAACATCGGGCTTTGTCTTTAGCAAAAATAAAAACGACTTTGCAAATCCGAAAAAAATTTTAAAAACATCAAGAAAATTTTTGAACGAAAAATAGCGGCGGAGTTTTCCGCTTGGAACGCCGTAAAACAAATCAGCAGATCCGCTTTTTTCAACTATATTCCGATCCATTCCGGAAGAATTTCCAATCCAGACGATTTTTATTTTCTGATTTTTTGATTCAGCAATTTTACGAAGCTCGTCGGCTACTGCAAGACCAGGATAGATATGGCCGCCAGTTCCGCCGCCGGCAAAAACAAAAGTGCGCATATTTGAATCTTTCATGATGATTCATTATGACACACTTTTTTTACACATTCAACACAATGGGCTTCCGCAGTTTTTCAAAGATATTCTGATTTTTTGCAGAAAAACTGCGGAAAACAAAGGCTACAGCTTGATTCTAAGGCTTAAAGCGCCGCTCCAGAGATGGCTGTCTGTTCCAAGATGACGCAAGTCAGCACAGACACTTCCTGTGAGCTGCACCAGCATAAAATTGAATCCGATACCGCCATAAAGCTGAGGCTGGAAATTTCCGAACGAGGTTTCGGAATTGTTTCCGCTGCCTGAAACAGCAACGCTTACTGCTTTTGCGGCGGCAACAACAGCAGAGTTTTTAATCGCCCAGTCATAGTCGTTGTCATATTTTGAAAGAACTGCGCGCACACCGACGAACGGAGTAAATCCGATTCTTACAATCGGAATGTTCAAAGCTTTTGAAAGCTGAACAGAAGCGTATAACGTCTGAACTTCGTAGTCCACATTCGCTTCGGCATCACTGCTGCTCACCCCGAACGAGCCTGAATTGTAAGAATATCCAACTCCAAGAGAAAGCGCAGGCTTTATAAGTCCGTCTTCAAGAAGTGCATAGCGCACATCTGCGGCAACTGTAAAGAAATCAACTGTGATGTCAGAGCCGAATGCGGAAGCTTCAAGAGAATTGAGCTTCATAAAAGACAAGCCGACATCAAAAGGAAGCAATACTCCGCCGATTCTCACATCCGCATTTAAGACAGGGAAATAATAACTGTCATTCACATTGCTGATTCCAAGCATATCGGCAGCGCTGGCGATTCCCTCAGTGTTAATATGGGTAAGCCCGGCATTAAAGCCGACTGCGAAGTGCGGCGGAAGCGCCGGAAAAATTTTTCCGATAAAAGCATCAGCATAAACATTCTGCTGAACAGCAGCCTGAGGAACAGCAATTCCAAGCTCGCCAGCAAAATCATCAAGACCGTCATTAATTGTAGCTGAAAAACTATCCGCTGAGCTTTTATATTTTTCAATATTGCTTGTAAGGCTAGACGCAAAAACCATTCCGTAAGCACCAAACGCAAGAGCAGAAACCGCAAGCAGTTTTTTCATTTTTTTCATAAGATTTTCCTCCAAAAAAAAGGTCGCGCCATAAAATGCGCTCACCAAAATTATAACTAGGATTTTTCTATTTTTCCATCTTAAAATCCCAGACTATAGATTTTCCAGTTTTTCAATCACTTTCTTTCCGACTTTCCAGTTGTCTCCGGCGCCCATAGTCACAAAAACATATCCGTCGGGATATTCATTTCCGCTCGGCTCATCAAGCATTTTCAGAGCCACATCTGCGGCCTCGTCAAATTCTTTTGCGTAGACAACATCATTGTGATATTTTTTTGCGCGCTCTGCCAGAATTTCGCCTGAAACTTTAGCGGCAGTCGCATCTTCCCTTGCGCTTCCATAAATTTTATTGATTATAACTTTATCCGCGGCTCCGAAGCTCGACGCAAATTCATCGAGAAGCGCCGCCGTCCTTGTGTACGTATGGCTCATGAAATCAACAATGATTTTGTGTCCTTTATAAAATTCGCGGAAACCTTCGAGAGTCGTTTTTATCGCCGTAGGATGATGGCCGTAGTCGTCAATAAAAATCACATTCTGTCCAAGCCTAGTTTTTTTCTGCGCGACAATTTCGCTGCGTCTTTTTCCGCCGGCAAAATCAAGCAAGCCGGACTTTATTTTTTCAACATAATCAGAAGGAGATTTTCCGTCGCTCTTTAAAAGCTCGCAGATCAAAGCCACAGCCGCACATGAATTTCTAACATTATGCTCGCCTGGAACTTTTATCTCGCATTCTCCAATCAGACCGATTGAAAATTTTTGTTTTCCTCCGACTGTCTTTCCAAAAACGAGCTTGTAGTCTCCGTCCGCGTTTTCTCCGTAAGGAATCATTTTGATGTCCGGACGTTTTTCTGCCGCAATCCGGGCTGTCTGAGAAGCCCCCTTGTCGTCAGCGCAAAAAATCAGCTGGCCGTTTTCAGGCAGCTTTAAAATATAGTCAACAAAAGCATTTCTTATATCTTCATATGTCGGATAAAAATCCTGATGATCGCTTTCAACAGATGTCAAAACAATTTTTTCAGGCGCGAAATGCATAAAATTCCGTTTATACTCGCAAGTTTCGGCAATGAAATATTTGTGCCCGCCTGAATAAACGCAGCTATCGCCGAAACTTTTTATCACAGAGCCCGCCAAAACCTGGCCGGGAAGAGAAACAGCCTTTAAAACTGTTCCCGCAAGCCCCGTCGTCGTGGTTTTTCCATGAACGCCGCAAATTCCGCAAGAAAAAGCAGAACGGCTAACAGCTCCGAGAGCTTGAGAATAAAGCAGAACCGGCAATTTTTTTTCAGAAGCCGCGCAAAGGTCAGGATTTTTTTCAATCGAATACGCGCTTGAATAAACAACATATTTTATATCATCGGTTATGTTTTCTCTAGAAAAAGGCAGTGCCTTGATTCCAAGTTTTTCAAGAATCTCGTCAGTGTAAAAACGCTCAGAAACGTCGCTTCCAGTAATAAACGCGCCCCGTGAATGCAAAATTTCAACAAGAGCGGCCATTCCAGTTCCCTTGATTCCAACGAAATGGAAATGTATTCCCTTCAAATTTTCAGGAAAAGTAAAATTCTCAGTCATAGCCATACAATGATAATGAAAAGCAGTTTGAGTTTCCATAATCAGATTTTTAGAGATTTTTTGAAAATAATCATAATTCGATATATAATTCTCAGCATGAACAAAAAGCAAAAAGGAATCAGTATCAGACTGCTAACATTAGTTTTTGCGATTATCACAGGATTTTTTTCTATTTCATTGGCTTTGCTTTCTTGTAGCGTTTACAAACGCTTTAGCCAGATTCAATCTTCAATCAACAAGTTTTTTATTTGCCAGGAAAGCTCAAACACGATAAACGATTCCGCGAGATATTTAACCGAGAAGGCAAGGCTTTTTGTAATCACGCGCAAACCAGAATATGCACAAGAGTATCTCGAAGAAAAGGATATTAAGAAACGGCGTGAAAAAGCTCTTGAACAGCTTCAGAAAGTATGCGGAACAGACGACATTGCCTACAAAAGAATCCAGACAGCCCAGGATCAGGCGGAAAATCTTGTGAGCATCGAGCTTTACGCAATCAAACTTGTCTACGAAGGCTGCAAAAATTTCGGGGAAACGCCTCCCGAAACGCTGAATGCAATACAGCTGCGTGAAGTTGACAAAACGCTTTCATCAGAAAATCTTTGCAAGCTTGCAAAAGACACTCTTTTTAGCAGCGGATACCTGATTTACAAAAGGCGTGTCGAAGAAAACTGCAAAGAGACAATCAAAAGCATCCAGGAAAAAATCACTAACGAGCTAAATATCAATTCAGGCTCAATGGACAGAGAGCTTGAAATCTCACGGCGGCTTCTGATGGCTCTTTTTGCCGTTCTCGTGCTGATGTTTTCTTCTTTTGAGATTCTCGTTCTCAAAGTTCTCGGAAAATTCACGGGCGCGATTAAAAAAGATGAAAGACTTCAAGTAAAAGGAGCCGCAGAACTTAAATATCTTGCTGAAACTTATAACGGAATTTACGAAATCAAGGCTAAAAACGAAAAAGAACTTCTTTTTGACGCAGAATACGATGCGCTGACAGGCATTTTGAACAGGAGGGCCTACAGCCAGATATGCAAGAAATGCGCAGAGGAAAAAGACCGCATTGCGCTCATTCTTATTGACATGGATAATTTCAAGAACATAAATGACACCTACGGGCATACAGGAGGAGACCTCGCATTAAAAGAGCTGGCAAAAATTCTAAAGTCGACTTTTCGCCGGAGCGACTACGTATGCAGAATCGGCGGAGACGAATTTGTGGCGGTTTTGCGCGGGGTAAGAGAAAAGCCTGACGAAGCGATAATAAAAAAAATACGCTATGTAAATGAATCAATTTCTAAGATTTCAGGCGAAATAAGACACGTTTCAATAAGCGCAGGAGCCGCGGTCTCAGATGAAGGCTATACGCCGGAACTTTACAAAAAAGCGGATCAGGCTCTTTACTATGTAAAGCAGCATGGGAGAGGCGGCTGCAAAATTTATGACGAGACATGCCCGCAGCTTCTCTCAAAAGAAGAAAAACAACACGTCGATTAAAAGACGTTCATTTCCCCCCCTGAATCTCTTTTGCAAATCCGGGAACAACGCACAATAAATGAAAAAAACAAAAAAAATTATCTGAAAAAGCGTATAACAAAAAAATCCGTCCGGCAAAATCATTTTGACCTTGCCGGACAGATTCGCTTTTATTTTTTAGGGTTCAGCTTCTAAGCTTACAGCTTAAAGGAATCTATCTGGCTTCCAATCTGTCCGATAGAATCTTTCATGCGCTCAGAAACCGCATCCAAGTTGCCTCCAGTCTCCCTGATTTTGCTTGCGCTAAGGCTCACCTCGGCAACGCTGTCTTTCATCACGCCGGTCGCGTCTTTCAAAAGCCTGACCTGATCAAGAATCTGCTTGTTTCCAGCTGACATTTCAGAGCTTGCGTTCTTTACTTCGGCTGTGCTGTCGCTCATATTGTGAAGAGCCTCGACAATCTGCTTTGAGCCCTCCTGCTGTTCTTCCATGGCGTTTTTAATCTGCCGTACAATCTGGTCGGTCTCTTTGATTGAGTCAGAGACAGAATTGAAAGTTCGGCTAGTCTCTTCAGATGTCGCGACAACAGTTTCAATCGAATTTTCTATTTTTCCAAGCTGTTCACCAATTGTTTTTGACTGCGCGGAAGAAGTTTCCGAAAGTTTTCTGATTTCATCAGCGACGACGGAGAATCCTTTTCCAGCCTCGCCGGCATGAGCAGCCTCAATTGCGGCATTCATCGCAAGAAGGTTTGTCTGCTCGGCGATAGAAGCGATTGCGGCGTTTGCTTCCTGAAGCATTGCCGACTGGCTCTTAATCGCATTGATTTTCTCGTTCATTTCGCCCTGCTTTGCGCTTCCCTCATGAGCCTTGATTTCAAGCTCGTCAAAAGAAGCGGCCATTTTTTCAACGCTCTGATTTACGCTTGAAATGTTTCCAATCATCTGCTCTACAGCAGAAGAAGCTTCCGCGACGCCTGCTGACTGAGTGTCAATCATATGCTCCAAAGAAGAAATGTTGGACGCTATCTCGTTTACAGCGCCAGCCGTTTCATCTACAAAGGCGGACTGGTTTCCAATCTGGCAGTTTACACTTTCAACGCTTTTTAAGATTTCTGCGATTGATTTAGAGTTTTCGTCAATTCCCTTATGCAAATCTTCGCCTGAAGCAGAAAGATTATCCATTGAGCCTCTCACTTGCTTCATAATCGAATAAAGTTTCTCGACAAAAGTATTGAATGAGTTTGAGCATGAGCCAATCTCATCGTTTTTCTTAGCGACAATGCGCTTCGTCAAATCCGCGTTTCCGGAAGCAATTTCGATGAGATTCTCGTTCAAATTTCTAAGCGGCCGCAACATTCTTGAAACGCTTATTGCTGAAGTGACAACCAAAATAAGCGCGATAAAGACAACAAAGAAATCCATTACCATCGAAAGAGTATTTGCAATCGCATAGACCTGAGCCGAAGTGATAACAATCGCAAGAACCCATGAAGTTCCATTTACAGCGTTGTAGGAAACAAGGTAGCTTTGCCCGCTAGAATTTTGCACCCACTCCGTTCCGGCTTCTTCTCCCGAAAGCATTTTTGAAGCGATTTTTTCCATTCCTATAGAACGGTCGGTATAGATATTAGCTTTCATCGCAAGACTCGCATCAGAATTATAGGAAATCACAGTTCCGTCACCGCTTATAAGAGCCGCAAATCCGCCTTCTCCAGCCTTTATCGATTCAACCGCCTTTGCAAGCGTGCTGTATTTTATCAAGCCGGCAAAAAATCCTATTTTCTGCTTTCTTACGCTCACAGCCTTGCAAACGTAATATTTGGCGTCAGAATCGTTTGTTCCAAAAACATTGCTTACATACTGATCCGCCCGCTCTGTTTTCATTTTCTGGAAAAATTCGGTTCCTGAAACATCAAAAGAATCTCCCTCGTCAGAATAAGCCATTCCAGATTCAAAATCGCAATAAATAACAGAAGAAAAATCGCCGCTCCGGATTCTCCTGTGAGAAACCAGCCAGTTAACCAAAGTCTCAACGTCAGTATCAGCTCTGACAGCATCAGAAGATGTGTACATTCTGAGCTGCTGCATAAATTTGCTGTTTCTTTGAACCAAAGACGCTGAATACCCCTCCGCAATCTCAACAGCGGAAGTTATGTATGTGTCGAGCATTCCTTTTCTCATCATTCTGACAGTAACCACTGTCAAAATTGTAAAAAACAGAACAATTTCAATGCCGAGCCGTAAGACAAAAGCAAAAGTCAAGCTTTTCTTTTTCATCACAATCTCCATAAAAATTATAATATTCGTCGTTATTTTACCAAAATATTGATTATGGAAACAGTAAAAAATTAAAAAAAAATTAAAAAAAAGAGGAAAACGAAACTATAAAAAGCTTCTTTTCCTCTTTTCAGAATTTTTCTCCAAATTTCCACATATTTTAACTTGATTCAGCATCTGCGCCGAATTTTAACCGGCAGAAAATCTTAAGCTTCTGTTCCCTGGCTCAGCTGCAAATACATCTGATCCGCCAAACCAAAGCCGGCATTTTTCGTCATCATTGTCGCGTATTCATCATAAAGCATATCTTCGTACATTTTCTGCGCATAATTGCTTTCGCCGTCGGCTTTCATGACAGTTTTTCTCATTGCCGAAAGCATATTTTTTACAATATACGACTCAAGCTCAAGAGATTTTTCGTAAAGAGCAGAAGTCCGGTCAATTGTTTTCGGCTGAACATTCGGATTCGCCTGATTTGCTGCGGCTCCGCGCGGAAGGGAATGTTTGTCGGCCTCGCTTGTGAACGAGCCTCTGAATCCCGACGTGTAGTCGCCGTTGAGTCTTCCGTCATAAGAAATCTTCTCTGAGGAAACATTCAGCCCGACTGGGCTGTCAGAATTTTTTTCTTTCAATTCTGACAAAAGCTCATCGAATTTTCCTTTTTCCGAAGAAATCTGAGCGCTGAGCAATGCTCCCTGCCCGTTTGTTATTGAACTGATTCCGCCGACTGTCATAATTTTTCTCCCGAAGTTTTTAGCGAGCTAGCAATTTCAAAGCTTTATTTCAGACTCAAAGTTATTTATCTTTTCAGATTCACCGCAGTGGAAAGCATTGAATCTGTCGTCTGGATCGCCTTCGAGTTAAATTCGTAAGCGCGCTGGGCAACAATCATCTGAACCATCTCGTTCACAACTGAAACGTTCGACATTTCAACAAATTTATGCTTTGTCACGCCAAATCCGTCAAAACCTGGCCGTCCTGCCACTGCATCTCCGGAAGCATTCGTCACTTTGTAAAGATTGTCTCCGAGAGCTTCAAGTCCGGCGTTGTTCGGAAAACGGTAAAGCTCAAGCTGGGCAACATCGACAGGATCATCCTGACCAAAAATCTTGACAGAAACGCGTCCTGTATCGTCAATCGAAAGGGAATGAATATCAAATCCGTCCGGCATAATCACTTCAGGCATTACCCGGAGCCCGTTTGAATTTACAAGCTGGCCGTTCATATCGATTTTAAATGAACCGTCGCGCGTATAGGCATAACTTCCGTCATACTGCTGAACGCGGAAAAATCCGTCGCCAACAACAGCGACATCGGTATCAACGCCCGTATTCTGCAAAGAGCCCTGCGAAAAAATTCTCTGTGTGGCGGCAACTTTTGTTCCAGCGCCCTGCTGAATTCCAACAGGAGTGACGGTATCTTCTGTAGCTGGAGTTCCGGCGAGCTTAACATTCTGATACATTAAATCCTCAAATTCGACGCGCTGCTGCTTAAAGCCAGTCGTGTTCACATTTGAAAGATTATTGGAGATTGTGTCCAGATTCGACTGCTGGCCGTTCATTCCTGTTGCTGCTGTCCAAAGACTTCTTACCATAATTTTTCTCCCATTGAAATATTCCAGAAGGAAACATTCAAAGCATTTTCCGCTTTTTTATATCTATCTGAGTTTATTTAAGCTCGTCTAATTTTATCTAAGTTTATCTAAGTTTATCTTAGCTTACTTAGTTATCGGCTTTTTAACGATTCCTTTCACAAAAATCATCTTGAAAGCGCAACTTTATTCCAGAGTGTGGACATCATCGAGTCCTCGCTCTGAATTGTCTTCTGGCTCGCCTCGTAAGCGCGGTTCACCTCAATCATTTTGACCATTTCGTTGACCACGTTCACGTTGCTTGTTTCCATGTATCCCTGAAGCATTTTCGGCCGCTCCATTCCTTCTGCAATATAAGCGTCTCCGGAAATGTCGTTTGAAGCCCAAAGGCTGTTTCCCATTTTTTTCAGATAACGCTCGTTGTCAAATCTCACGACCTTTATTCTATCGATAACTTCATTGTCTTTTGTTGTTACAATTCCGTCTTCGTTGACAATAAATTTGTCGTCTTCAACATGAATCTCGCCCTTCTCGCCCAAAAGCGGATAGCCGTCTTTAGAAAGCAAAATTCCCTCTTTTCCCAGAATGAAATTTCCGTTTCGTGTGTAGCGTTCGCCGTTCGGAGTCTCAACTGCAAAAAAACCCTGGCCGCTCAATGCAAAATCGGTTGAAGTGTCGGTCGCACGGAAAGATCCTTGCTCAAATTCCGTAAAATTCTCGTTTGTTTCAACGCCAAGCCCCAGTTTTCCGATGATTGGAGCCACGTCTGCAGAACCGAACGGAGTTTTATAAACGCCGTCAGCTTCCGTTCTGCGCAAAAGAAGCTCCGGAAATGACTTTGAAACAGTCGTATCCCGCTTAAAGCCTGCTGTGTCCACATTTGCAAGATTGTTTGAAATTGTATCAAGTCTGTTCTGCTGCGCGTTCATTGCGCTAGAGCCAATATACCAGCCGCGAATCATAAATTCCTCCAAAACCTCTTTTTCAGGGCGTTCCCCTCGCTTCGCTCGGGTCGCTACGTTCACGGTTTCATTGCTTCGCAACTCAGTCCTTCGCCGTTCACATCGCTAACGCTTCGCTTGTTTTTCATGTTCCAAAAAAAATAAAACTCAAGACGCATTTTTATTATCGGAATCCAAAATCAAATCTTAAAAAATCTATTCTGTTTTCCATTCAGCAAATTTATTTGCAAACTTCAATACATAGGTTTAAAATAATCTTATTCATATTTATAAATCTCAGGAGCAGCTTTATGGCAAAAAAAAATGAACCACGCGTAATTTCAATCATTCTTGGAGGCGGAAAGGGCACAAGACTTTACCCTCTTACAAAAGAGCGCTCCAAGCCGGCCGTTCCGTTCGGCGGAAAATACAGAATCGTTGACATTCCGATTTCAAACTGCATCAATTCTGGATACAATAAAATTTATCTTTTGACACAGTTCAACTCGGCGTCGCTTCATCATCACATAACAAATTCCTACAATTTCGATCATTTTTCAAAAGGATTCGTGGAAATTCTTGCCGCAGAGCAAACTCTTGAACATTCAGGATGGTTCGAAGGAACAGCAGATGCTGTAAGAAAAAACATGGTTCATTTTAAATCACAGAATCCGACTCATTACATTATTCTCTCGGGCGACCAGCTTTACAGGATGGATCTGCGCGCATTTATGAACAGCCACATCGAAAGCGGCGCTGACATCACAATTGCCACAACTGCCGTAAACCGCCACGATGCTTCAGGATTCGGAATCATGCAGATAGACAAGAACAACAAAATCACTGCATTCCAGGAAAAGCCCGCTCCAGAAAAAGATATTTCCGACTGGAGAATTCCAGAAAGCGCAAGAGGAGACCTTCCGCCTGAGAAGGAATATTTGGCTTCAATGGGAATTTATATTTTCAACGCAGAAGCAATGGAAGAATGTCTCAACAACGATTTCACAGATTTCGGAAAAGAAATAATTCCTCAGTCAATAAAGTCAAAAAAAGTCAACTCTTATATTTTCGAGGGCTACTGGGAAGACATCGGAACAATCAAGAGTTTCTACGACGCAACTCTCGACCTTACAGATTACGATCCTGCTTTTGATTTTTACGATGCGGACGAGCCCATTTTCACGCATATGCGCTTCTTGCCTCCTTCAAAAATCAATGGAGCCAGCCTCGAAAACAGCATAACGTCAGAAGGCTGCATTATTTCAAAGGCGAAACTCAAGCGTTGCGTTATCGGAGTGCGCTCAATAATCGAAAACGGCTCAGAGCTTGACGGCGTAATAACAATGGGCGCAGATTTCTATGAAAACAAGGAAACAAAGGCTGAAAATGAAAAAAAAGGAAAGCCAAACCTTGGAATCGGGAAAAACTGCAAAATCTCAAAAACGATTATCGACAAAAACGCTTCAATTGGCGACAACTGCAGAATCAACGTTGACGGAAAAACTTATCCAAACGGCGATCACGGACTTTTCTACAGCGCTGACGGAATCTTCGTTATCAGGAAAGGCGTTGTAATTCCAGCAGGAACCGTAATATAAAAGGTTAAAATAAGAAGCGGGGAATTCTGCAAAATCTCTCAGACAAAGTCCCTGCTTTTTTATTCGCAGTTAATCAGCTCTTTAAGGGAAAAAATATGCCAGAATCAATGTACGACAAACTTGGAGACTTGCTGAGCGCCGCTCTTGATTCCGGCTTTATCCTAGGAGAAAAGAAACATGGTTTATCCTCAAATCAAAAAGAAAACTCAAAAGAGATATTTGAAGCAAATCTTAAAAAGAAAAAATCAGATATTCCAGAAAATGTAAAAACAGCGT
>CAVDRA010000015.1:0-15438 GCA_963611155.1 bacterium
ATTGTGCTTCCTTGCGGAGCCGGCAAAACAATTGTCGGAATGACCGTGATGAGCCTCTTAAAGACAAGCACTCTGGTCATAACAACAAACATCAGCGCGGTCCATCAATGGATAGGCGAGCTTTTGGACAAGACAAATCTTACGGAAGATGATATTGCTGAATATACAGGCGAGAACAAGGTTATAAAGCCTGTGACTGTCGCAACTTATCAGATTTTGACTTGGAGGCCTGAAAAAGACGGTCCTTATCCTCATTTCTCGCTTTTCAGAAAACGGAACTGGGGACTGATTGTCTATGATGAGGTTCATATGCTTCCAGCTCCGGTTTTTCGTGTGGCGGCAGAAATTCAGGCGATTCGGCGTGTCGGGCTTACAGCTACTTTGGTCCGCGAAGATCATCTTGAAGGAAATGTTTTCTCTTTAGTCGGGCCGAAACGCTATGATGTTCCGTGGAAAGATTTGGAGCACTCAGGTTTTATTGCGACGGCAGAATGTGTCGAGGTTAGAATCGACTTGCAGGAAGGAAAAGAGATTGAATACGCGGTTTCTGACCAGCGTAAAAAGCACCGGCTTGCGAGCGAAAATCCTGTAAAATATGATTTTGTGAAAAAAATCGTTGAAAAATGCCCGGAAGATAAAATTCTTGTGATCGGGCAGTATCTTACGCAGCTTTCCGAGCTTTCAAAACTTTTGTGCTGTCCGATTATTACTGGAAAAACGCCGAACGAGGAGCGCGACAAAATTTATTCTGACTTTAGAAGCGGAAAAATCCGTGTGCTTGTCGTGTCGAAGGTCGCAAATTTTGCAATCGATCTGCCTGATGCGAGCGTTGCGGTTCAGGTCAGCGGAACTTTTGGAAGCCGGCAGGAAGAAGCTCAGCGGCTTGGAAGAATTCTGCGTCCGAAAGAACGGAAATCCCGCTTTTTTACGCTGATTACGCGCAACACTGTCGAGGAAGAATTCGGCGCGAACCGTCAGAAATTTTTGGCGGAGCAGGGCTATCAGTACCGTCTGCTGCGCTGCGAAAATCCCGAAGATTTGAACGAATACTTTGAAATCAGCTGCCTGAATTAAATCAACGGATCTCTAAAAAATTGTCTTTGTGCTTTTAGAAAATTCTGCAAGGTTTAATTTTTCTAAGACAACGCGGATCAAAAACACAGCATTTTCAATCCGTTAAAAAACTGGAGAGGTTTATGGAATTAAGTCCGAAAGTTCAGAAAATTATCGAGTGGAGAGAAAGTCTTGCTCTTTTGCCTGACAGCCATTTTTTTGAAATTATAAGAATGTATTTGGGTGAGGTGAAAACTCCGTTCAACAAGCAAAAACTGATTGAAGAGCTCGGCGCGTTTATCAGAAAGGAAGAAAACCGTAAAACGATTGTCTCTCTTTTGAGCGAAACAGATCTTCAGCTGATTTGCGCCGTAAAATTCATTCCGAATGCAACGGAAGAAAAACTTGCGGCATTTTTCGGTTCGGATTTTACTTTTTCTGATTTTTACAGCCGGTTGCTGAATCTTGAGGAGCGCCTGATAATTTACCGCCATAAAGACAATCTTTCCGGCAAAATGATAATCAGCTTGAATCCGCATTTGGAAGATGACTTTGCAAAATTTGCGAAAAAATCGGTTCTGCTGAAGGTTCCCGAAATTTCATCGGCGGATGACGCGGCGTTTTTGACTTCGCATGAGAAAAATGATTCTTCGCTTTCTCCGGAGCTGATAGCGGCTTTTGTGGCGTTCATAAACAAAAATCCTGATCTTTGCAAGGCAGACGGAACATTTAAAAAACGAATATCGAATGAAATTGAGGCTTTTTTTCCGGGAAAATCAGAAATGCTTTTCTCTTTAACAAAAGCGTTTATAAATTTGTCCCTGCTCCGTGAAAATATTGATGGATATGAGATAGACACGGGCCGTTTTTTAAGTTTTGCGCGTCTTCCTCCGGAAATTCAGTACGCTTATCTTGCGGTTTCGTCGCACGGACGCTTTAGCCGCAGCTCGCTTGTCCGTCAGGCAAAGCTCCTTCTTGATGTTGCCGAGTCTGTTCCTGAAACTGGATTTTCAAGAAGCATTTTGTTAAAGCTTAGTTTTTTGATTGCAGAGGATAGGGAAGAAAATGCTTCCTCTCCGCGTTTTGGAACTTCATCCCGTTTTTCAGAAATTTTGAACCGGGCAAAAAATGTTGAGTCTGCGGTTGTGAATTCTAGCGAAAATGAAAATTTGTCTTCCCTTCTGGACCGTCTTCTTGATGTTGCTTTGTCTTTTGGAATTTTCAATGTGGCGGGAACTGATTCTTCTGGAGAGGAGATTTTTGTCCGCGGAAATGTTCTTGATTGCTTTTTCAATGAAGATGCGAAAGTTTTGAGCATTGACGCTGGATTCAACGTGACTTTGCTGCCGGGGCTGCCATTGGAAAAAATTCTTCCGCTGATGAGCTTTATGGAGTTGGTTCAATTTGACACTGCGGCGCTTTTTGAAATTACAAGAAAATCTGCGATGCATGGTTTTGACGCCGGTTTTTCGTCATTGAAAATTCTGGATTTTTTGAAAAAATACTGTCCGTATGAAATTCCGCAGAATCTTGAGGTTTCTCTTGACGACTGGAGCAATTCGTATTCGTCAGCTTCGATTTTCAAGGGCTATGTCCTTCAAGTTTGTGAGAAAAACGCAGGACTCGCAGAAAAAAATCCTGCTGTTCAGCCTTTTATCTCGGCGAAACTGGCGGAGGGAATTTATCTTCTTTCGGTTGAAAACGATGAGGAGGCGGCTGCCCTGATTGAAAAAAGCGGGCTTGATTTTATTGGCAAGATAAAAACTGCTGAAAAAAGTTCTGACTGCATCCGTTTCCCTGAATTTCCGGTTTCGTCCCATAGAAAAGATTTTGACAGCCTTGAAGAGGAAACTTTTGACGCTGAAAAAACAGAGCTTTCGCTAAAGACAAACGAAGAGAGGGCAAAGCATTTTGAGGAAATGCGTTCCGCACTTGAAAAACTGTCGCTTACTCCGGAGCAAAAAGAAGGTCTTCTTGAGCGCATTGAACATAAAATCATTTTGTCGCCGGTTCAGCTAAGGGCAAACAGCGTTAAATTTGAGCGGATTGAAGCCGGAGGAATGGATTTTTCGGGCAAGCTTCATATTATTGAAGGCTCGATTTCAAACAACAGCATGGTTGAGCTTCATTTTGACAGCGGTGTCATAATCGGCGTTCCTGTTTCTGTTTCAAAAACAGAGGCAGACGCGAATGTTTTGCTTGAAGTCATGCCGGAACACGAGCAAAAGCTGCTTTCAATCGGCAAGGCGAAATTCGTCAAGCGTGTCAGAGGCAGTGTTTTAAGATAGTTTTTTGTTCAGACGCGTTTTTTGTAAAAAGACTCAATAAAACGCAGCTTCGCAGGAAGAAAAGCTGTTTTCCGCATGTTTTTGCCAGCATGTTTAGCGGCGCCATGCGAGGTTTTTTATTCAAAATTAAAATTGAAGCTGAGTCCTGAAAAAGCAAGCTGAGCCGCGAATATTTTTAGAGAATTACAGACTGCGGCGGTCATTATTTTTAACAGCTCTCTTGTCGGTATAGCCCAGGCTTTTACCATAAAAAATCTTGTTTCACATAGTTTTTATGTATTTCATTTTTCAAATTATCCTATGCACAATTTCAATAATTTTTTTGCCGTATTTTTCAATTTTCTTGTCGCCGAGACCGCTGATTGAAAAAAGGGCATCGAGAGTGTCTGGCTTATTCATGGCGATTTCGTTCAGCGTGCGGTCGCCGAAAATAATGTAAGGCGGAACATCAAGATCCTGCGCTGTTTTTTTTCTCCATTTTTTGATTTCATTGTGGATTTTTTGAGCGCTTTCATCTCCGTTAAAATCCGCATCTTTTTTGTGCAGCACAAAACTTTTTGTTTTTTTAATTTCAGGTTTTTGAAACATGCCTCCGCCGGTTGCTCCTGCTCTGTTCTTAGGCACAAAGATTCCCTCTGCCTGCAATTTCTCGGCAGAAAGGCGCTCTCCGCTGCTTCGCGAAACATTAAAAGGCAGCAAAATTTGGTCTCTGTTTTGAAGCGCTGAAACTCCGTTTCGTGTCAGCTTTAAAACGCCGTAGTCTCCGTATTTTATCAAAAATTCTTTTTCAATCAGAAGATTAGAGAGCTCCAGCCATTGTGTTTTTGTCAGTTCTCGGCCGATTCCCCATGTCGAAATCATGTTATGTCTGTTTTCGATGATTCTTTTCTCTCTTGAGCCTAGCAGAACATCGCAAATATAGCTTGCTCCAAAGCGCGAGTTTGTTCTTATTATGCAGCTCATGAATTTTTGGCAAGGTATTGTCATGTCAATTTCCGGGGCAGGGCCTGTTTCGCAAATATCGCAGCAGCAGCCGTATTTTCCGACAGTCCGCTTTTCCTTTGATTTTGAGCTGTCGAGTTTTTGCCCGAAATATTCTAAAAGAAGCTGTCTTCTGCATTTTCGCCCGCTTGCGTAGCTTATCATTCCCTGTAAAAGCGTCTCGCAGCGTTCGCGGTCCGATGATTCATCAAAAAAATAACGGATTTTATGAATGTCTCCGGCAGAATAAAGGAGAAGCGCTTCAGAAGGCAGTCCGTCGCGCCCGGCGCGTCCGATTTCTTGGTAATACTGCTCGAGAGATTTTGGCATGTCATAATGAATCACAAAACGCACATTCGGCTTGTCGATTCCCATTCCGAACGCAAGCGTTGCAACCATTATCTGAATTTCATCGCGTATGAATTTTGTCTGATGATCGGAGCGGACTGAATCCATTAATCCCGCATGATAATTTAAAACGGAATATCCAAGCGAGCTGAGCTGCTCTGTAAGAGTGTCAACCTGTTTTTTTGAAAAGCAATATATAATTCCGCTTTCATCAGAATGACGCTTTATGCACTGAACGATTTGTTCAAGAGGACTTCTGCTTTTTGCGCACACATTCAGAAAAATATTCGGCCGGTCAAAATTCGAGACAAGCACTTTAGGATTTTTCAGCTTCAAATTTTTTATAATGTCTTCGCGCACTTGAACTGTGGCCGTTGCTGTCAATGCAAGAAAAACCGCATCCTTGAATTGGCTTCTGAGTGTTGAGATTTCAAGATAATCAGGACGAAAGTCGTGCCCCCATTCAGAAACGCAGTGTGCTTCGTCAATCGTAATGCAGCAGACTTTTACGCGCGGATCGTGCAGCAAATTGTTTATAGTTGAAGACATGAGACCTTCTGGAGAAACGTAAACTATTTTTGTTTCTCCGCTTCGGATAGAATCCATTGAATCTTTATAGTCTTCCCATTCCACGGTCGAATTCAAGAAAACTGCATTTACACCGTTAGCATTTAACGCTGTGACTTGATCTTGCATTAATGAAATCAGCGGAGATACAACAGCCGTAAGCCCGTCAAAAATTAGGGCGGGAATCTCGTAGCAAAGGGACTTGCCGCCGCCGGTCGGCATAATCGCCAGCGTGTCTTTTTTTTCAAGCACATTCGTGATGATTTCTTTTTGAAGCAGCCTGAATGAGTCGTATCCAAAAACCGATCTTAAAACTTCTTCTGGTGATTTTCCTGTGTAATCCATATTTTTTCCGTTATTCTATTTTATATTCTCATTAGGTATTTTCATCGTCTTTTTTATTCTGCTCCGCAAAAAAAACATAGCGTTTTGTTGGGCGAAACAAGATGTTGTCCGCAGCCTGCGTTTTTGTCAATGAATCCAATTTTTTGAATTAGATTTTGACTCTTTTTAGATATTTTATCAAATTTTTTATAATTTTTCCGCTTTTCCTATTGCATTGTAAGTTCATTTTTTGATATATTTTTAACACTTGCCGGGTTGGTGAAATGGTAGACACTACAGACTCAAAATCTGTTGCCTTCACGGGCGTCTGAGTTCGAGTCTCAGACCCGGTATAAGCGGAGTTCAAAGGAGCTCCGTTTTTTTGTTTAAATATCATTGCTTCCAAAAAGTCCTAAAGGACCGCTGTTCGCCCTCAAAGAAATCGCCTCGCTTAAATTTTCAGTCTTTATTTTTTCGCTTTTTTCCATGTCGGCGATCGTTCTTGAAAGTTTCAGTATTCCGCTTATGGCCCGTTGCGAAAAATCATTGTGTGAGATACTTTCCTCAAGGAATTTCCGTTCATCGTTTTCTAGACGGCAGAATTCCTGAATTTCTTTCGGTGAAAGACATGTGTTTTTTTTCCCCTGCCTTTTCCTTTGGATTAAAACTGCATCGGCAATCTGTTTTCTTAGTTCCGCGCTGGAAACCGGGGCTGTCTTTTCCGCGTCTGTCTTGACATTTATCCTGATGTCAACACGGTCTAAAAGCGGCCCCGAGAATTTTCTCCAGTACATATCGACTGATTTCGCGCTGCAAAGGCAGATTTTTCCCTCGTTTCCATAGTTTCCGCATGGGCAAGGGTTGCTGGCCATTAAAAGCTGAAATCTAGCCGGATAAGTTGTTGTTCTTCCTGCCCGGCTAAGTGTTATAAATCCGCTTTCCAGCGGGACTCTGAGCATCTGAAGAACGCTTGTTTTAAATTCCGCCGCTTCGTCGAGAAAAAGAATTCCGTTATGCGCCAATGAAATTTCTCCAGGTCTGCAATTTATGCCGCCTCCGCAAATTCCTTCAATCGAGGCTGTCTGATGCGGCATTCTGAACGGCATTGTTCTCATTAACGGCTCTGACGGCTTTAAAAGCCCCGCCAGCGAATGAATTCGCGTTGTGCTTTGCGCTTCTTCCACTGTTAAAAGAGGCAAAATAGAAGTGAATCTTTGCATAGCAAGTGTTTTTCCGCATCCAGGCGGCCCGTAAGCCAGCACATTATGTCCGCCTGCCGCCGCAATCTGTAGCGCGCGCACGAGTTTTGCCTGGTTTTTTATGTCGATAAAATCGGCGCCTCGTTCCTCTTCAGGAAACAGAACTCCGTTCACTTCAACGCAGCCGTTTGGCAAAAAAGCATCTTCGTCTCCTTCTTTCGCGCATGTGAAAAGTTCTGGCCTGCTCAAAGCTTCATACGCTTGTGCGAGATTTGCTGCGCCGAAAACTCTCATTCCTGCGACTTCTCTTGCCTCCGCCGCGTTAGCTGCGCTTACAATGCATTTTGCAATTCCTGCGGCCGCCGCAGTTGAAGCTGCGGCATGAACGGCTCTTACGGGTCTGATCGCTCCGTTTAGTTCAAGCTCGCCCATTACTAGAACAGGTTCTTCTAGAGCTGTTTTTTTTCCAAGCGAATCTGATTTTTCATCTTGGGAATTCTCTTTTGAGTAAAAATTGCTTTCTCCCAATACTGAAAGAGCTAGCGCCAAGTCAAAACCTGCGCCTTCTTTTTTCAAATCTGCTGGAGCAAGAGAAATCAGAACCCGTTCCACCGGAAATTCAAATCCTGAATTTCTTATGGCCGCCCTCATTCTTTCCCGGGCCTCTTTTACAGCTCCGTCTGCCAGTCCTACAATATCCACTGCCGGAATTCCACGCCGCAAATCAACTTCCACTGCAACTAGAGCGCCTTCGTATCCAAAAGGCGAAAACGAAAAAATATTCATAAAAACCTCTCTTTCTTTATGTATGAAAAAAAAGTTCAATTTGAGCAAAAAAAAATAAAAAAATGAAGAAAAAACTGAAATTTCATTTTCTGAAAAAAATTCGTCATTTTTAAAAAGCTGTTGTATAATTACTTAAGCGAAAAAAAATCGCCGCGGTTCAGATTTGAGCCGTCAAAAAATCTGTGATGTTTCGTCACTAAAAAGGAGTACAAAAATGACAAAGAATGTATCAGCTGTAGGTTTTGTTTTGGAAGAGAAACAGGCAGAGATGGTGAACAAGAAGCTTGAGCGCATAAAATATGCTGAGGACTTGATTGTGGACTTGATTGTAAGAATCAAGCACGAGAAAGCCTATGTTTTTGATGTCACTGCAAATTTTAAATGGGGAACGCAAGCACATGTTAAAGGTGAAGATTTTGATTTCGGAGCTGCATTGAATAAAATGATGGATGTTCTGGATGTGAAAATCAAAAAAGAGAAGGATAAGGTTCAGGAGAAAAAATAAATCTGAATTTTTTATAAAATAGAAAAATATTGAGCAGGCTGCAATGCGTGTGAAGACTAAAAATTCCGCGTGTTGCAGCCTTTTTTTATTTGTTTTTTTGATTTTATAAAAAATAAGGCACGGACATAAATTTTGTTTGCTTGAAATGCTTGAATATTGTATAGTGATTACATGGCAGAAAAACCTTTTACAGTTCTTGATTTGCTGAGCAAAGAGCTTCCAGAGCATGTCGCCTTAAAACTGAAATGCTTGGGCGGACGAAAAGGCTTGTCCAAAGTAATTTCAGTTCCTGATTTGAACCGGCCAGGGCTTGCGCTATCTGGATTTTTTGAATCGTTTGCATATCAGCGCGTGCAAATTTTTGGCCGTGGAGAAAATGCTTATCTTGGAAAGCTGAATTCTGAGAATAAAATTGACATATTGAGCCGTTTTTTTTCTTATGAAATACCTTGCATTATTTTTACGCATGGAATTACGCCTGTTCAGGAATTTTTGGATTTGGCGGAAAGTGCGGGCTGTGCTGTTTTGAATACTGCGCTTGACACAACGGAATTTTCAATACGTCTTTTGCGTTTGTTTTCAAATATTTTTGCGCCAAAGAAGACTTTGCACGGCGTGCTTGTCGAAGTGTATGGAATTGGAATACTTATCACAGGACATTCTGGCGTTGGAAAATCCGAGTGCGCTCTTGAGCTTGTCGAACGCGGCCATCGTCTTGTTGCGGATGACATTGTTGAGGCCCGTTGTGTAAACGGAAATTCGATTCTTGGGCAGGGCGCGAATGCGCTTTTGAGCCATCATATGGAAATCCGCGGTCTTGGAATCATAAATATTGCGGAGCTTTATGGAGTCGGTTCAATCCGCGATCAAAAGGAAATACAGCTTATAATCCGTCTTGAGGAATGGGATGTCAACAAAGTTTACGATCGTGTCGGCTCGGACTATGCGACAGAGAATTTGCTCGGTGTGAAAGTGCCCTATATTGAAATTCCTGTAAAGCCAGGCCGTAATCTTCCAATTATTATAGAAGCTGCGGCTATGAATGAGCGCCTGAAATACAAGGGCTACAATTCGGCAAGAGATTTTAATCAGAATGTTCTTCGCTGGATTGAGACAGGAGAAGCGCAAACCGCCTATTACAGCAGCGATGATTCTTATTGATTACGGTTTAGGATTATATTAAGATTGTATGGTAGTTTTATGGCTACACAAGGAAAGGTTATATGACTGAAAAAATTTTAACTGTAAAAAACAGGGCTGGAATCCATGCCCGGCCTGCGGCTCTCATTGCTCAAGCTGCGAATAAATATTCATGCGACATTTCACTTGAGAAAGATTCAGACTCTGTGAATGCAAAATCAATAATGGGCGTAATAACTATGGCTGCAGGCTACAATACAGTTTTAACGCTAAAAGCTGACGGAACAGATGAAAAAGATGCTGTTGAAGCAATCACACAGCTTTTTGAAAATAAATTTGAAGAAGATTAATAGAAGAAAAGTTTCCATAAAATAAAAATAAAGGAGGAGTTCTAAAATGAAAGAGATTACTGCACGTCAAAAAGAAGTGTTGGATTTTATTTCAGAATCCACAAAAGAAAACAATTATCCGCCAACAGTAAGGGAAATTGGAAGTCATTTTGGAATTTCGCTCCGCGCTGTTCAGGATCATATCGCAGCTCTTCAAAAAAAAGGTTATCTTTCTCAAAACCAAAAAAGGGCGCGTTCTTTAACGGTGAATCAGGACAAGGCAAATCATCCGTTTGTAAGAAAAGTTCCGCTTTTGGGAACTGTTGCGGCCGGAAAACCTCTTTTAAGCGAGGAAAATCTTGACGGCTATGTGAATCTTACAGAACCTTTTGTCCGTCCTGAAAAAACATATTTTGCGCTTCGTGTCCGTGGGCAAAGTATGATAAACGCAGGTATTCTTGAAGGCGACCTTGCTATTATTGAGCAGGCTCAGACAGCTATTGACGGTCAAATTGTAGTTGCTGTTATTGATAATGCAATCACATTAAAAAGATTTTATAAAGAGTCAGACCGGGTAAAACTTCAGCCAGAAAATCCTGCTTTCGAGCCAATTTATAGTAAAGACGTGACGATTGTCGGAACTCTTTCGAACATCGTGAGAACTTACTAGCTTTTGATGATGTCAGCTCCAATTTATCTTTATACAGGTCCTGAATTTGGCGAAAGAAACGAGCAGGTTGAAGTTGTCAAACAAATGCAGAAGAAACAGTTTGGCGATTCCGATGAGTATCTTCTTTACGCTTCTGACACAAAAATTGCGGAAGTGGTTGCGAAATTGCAGACAGAATCGCTTTTTGTGCCGGCAACATGTATTGTGCTCCGTGAAGCTGAGCTTATAAAAAAGAAGGATGAAATTGAGCTTCTTTCTTCATGGTTAAAATCTGTTTCTTCAAAACCAAACAAGAATCAGAATTCTTCTATTTTGATTCTTGTTTCAGATGAAATTTCAGTGGACGCAAAAATTTCTAAGCTTGTCCCGAAGGAAAATCAAAAAATTTTCTGGGAGCTTTCCGGCGCACGTCTTGAAGACTGGCTCAGAAATTATTTTAAACGAAACGGCCTGTCGATTGAATCGTCCGCTATTGAAGAAATTTTGGACATGATAGAGGGAAACACGGAAGCTATAAAGTCGGAGTGCGCAAGATTTTTTGAAGTTTTTGAAAAAGGGCATGTCGTTACAGAAGATGATGTTGACAAGTTGCTTGCCCACAACAGAGAAGAGAATGCTTTTACTCTTTTTAATTCTCTTTGTGAAATTTCTGATAGTGCATCACGGCGCCTTGAAAATGCGCTGCAAATTCTGGATAAAATCCTTTTGGCCAAAGCCAGCAATTCGATTACGCTGATTGCAGGGCTTGCCTCGTGCTTTAGAAAATTGCAGCTTTGGCATTCGATTCATCAGGGGAATCCTAGCCCTGACTTGAAATCAAACGGTTTTACAAGCAAAAAGCAGATTTCGCAATATACGAGAGCGGCTCAGATTTGGGGGTTCTCTCAGACTACAGCGATTGCGGCTTTGGTTTCAAAAACAGATATGGATATTCGCTCTGGCGGCCAGAATGTTCAAAAAACGCTTCTTTCTCTTCTCCTGTATGAAATTGTTGTAAAAGGCGGAGCCGGGCTTGCTTCTTATGAAGTTCCGGAAAACAGTTACTGAAATTCTTGAATCTCCAAAAACACCAAACCTGTTTTTCCTTGCGGAAGATTTTCATGAGATAAAAAACCGCAATTGTTGCCCATGCATTGTTTCTATCCTATAATGACAAAAAATTGCCGATATTAGAAATGTGGAGGAAGAAAGTGAAACTAAAACTTCTTGGTGTAATATCATGCGCTTGCGCTGTGCTTTTCCTGGCTTCTTGCGGTTCAACACCAACTGCTGAAGAAGAGCTGGATTTTAATCCTGCTGAAAAAACAGAGGAGACAGCCGAACAGCCTGCTGAAACGCCAACGGATTTTATGGCTGTTAATCAGGTTTCTCTTGAAATTGCGGAAGCTGCACGGGAAGCAGCTGTAAAAGCAGATGCGCAGAAATATTATCAGGAAAAATTCAACGAGGCTGATAAATTGTATAATGAATTAAAGAATAAGGTTTCTTCTGATTCAAAAACAGATTATTCTGCTGAAATAAAAGACGTGGCTGACAAATTTAACGCGCTTGCAAAGGCTTCTCTTGCCCGTTCAATGAAAGAGCGTGCTGATGAGCTTGGTTTTGCCGGAGAAGATCAGAATTCTTATGACAAAGGTCAAAAAGCGTTGTCTGATTACGAATCGTTGCCTGCCGGTTCAAGCAGCTCAGATTTGCTTTCGAAGGCGAACGAGGCTTTCGATGCTTATTCTATTCTTATGCTGAAAGGTTTCAAGGCTTTTGCAGGACGTGAAAGAAATGCGGCTATTGAAGCGAAGAAAAATGCTGACAGTGTAAAAGCAGGCGTCGCGAAAAAAGAAGAGTATAAAAAAGCAGCATCTGAATTCAAGGAAGCTGATACTGCTTACGTGACTAAAAATATTGAGACTGCTTATCGCGGTTACAAATCCGCAAAAGAGGCATATACATCGCTTTATGAAACTGTTTCAAGAAACAGGGCTGCGGCTCAAGAGGCGATTGAGCGTGCTAAGCAAAAGGTTGCAGAAGCGGCAAATTATTCTACAGAAGCTGACACGGTTTCTCCTCTTGAAGGTGAGGTTGCCGGAATTGAAAAAGAGGGCGCAGTTCTTCTTGAGGAAGATAACCTTGCGAATCCCGATGATGCAATAATCAATATTGAATCTGGCGAGACAGCTCAAACAGCTGAAAAAGAAGCTGCTGCGGCAATTGCCGTTGAGGAAGCCGCGAATAAATTGAAGGAGGCAAAATAATGAAGAAGATTTTAGCAATTACACTCGCTCTCCTTTCTGCCGGAGTTTTTGCCGTTAGTTACAAAAATAATACTTATCAAAAGCTTGCGGACGAATATACAAAAAAAGCCCAGAATGCTCTTGATGCTGGTGAATATGAGCTTTCCGTTGAATATGCGCAAAAAGCGGAAGAGAATGCGGCTTTGTCTCAGGCGTTTGTGAAAAAAATGCTCGCAAAATCAGACTGCGACAAGGTAATGAAATCCGCTTCAAAAAGAATTGACTATGCAAAAAGCATAAACGCAGAAAGAAACTTTCCGATGGCATATTCTTCGGCTCAGAAGTCTTATGCTAGCGCACAGTCTTCTTATGACGGAGAGGATTATGAGAGTGCGAGCTCATTTGCGAATCAGGTTTTGGAGGCATTAGCCGACATAAAGGAGATTACTCCTCTTCCTGAGTATTATGTTGTTCGTCCGTGGGCAGATTCAAAAGACTGCTACTGGAATATTTCCGGCAGAAATTATGTTTATGACAATCCGTTGCTGTGGGAAAATTTGTATCAGGCGAATAAGGACAATATGCCGAAGGCAAATGACCCGAATCTTATTCTTCCTGGAATGAAGATGAAAATTCCTAGCATTACAGGCGAGTACCGCGAAGGCGTTTATAATCCATCAAAAAAATATGACGGATATTCCGCAAACCGCTAGAAAAGTTTTTCTTTGTGCTTGAAGGCCGTGCCGTGATTTTGAAAGTTCCCGATTTGTTTAGAAACAAGCTCGGAATAGCTTTCAGAGCGGCACGTTTTTTTTGTCAGCGATTAAATTTTTCATGCATTAAATATCTAAAAAGAGCCGACATCATAAGCGAGTGCTGATAGTCAGCATTTCCGAAATTTTCGTAGACAGACTCTTTCGGCATTCTCATAAAGTCAACATACTCGTCGGCATCTAAATCTTGTTTGCCCGTTGAAATCAGATTCTTTGCCGCAAAAAAATAGACATGATTCGCCATAATCGCTGGGTTAGGGTTTGCTTTTCCGAGAAAAACCAATTTTTTAGTTTTGAACCCCGTTTCTTCAAGAAGCTCCCTTGCTGCGGCTTTTTCCGGGGATTCTCCTTTTTCTATCACACCGCCAGGAAATTCAATGCTCAGATGTTTTTCTCCGTGTCTCCATTGTTTTACAATAAGAAAATCATTGTCGATTTCCGGAATTACAATGCACCAGTCCGGCGCGTCCATCACAATAAAATTTCCTTCTTTTTTGTCTGGCGATTCAGACAAGATTTCATTTACTGTCAGAATTTTAGTTTTTAACAGCGCTTTCTTTTCTTTTTGTGACCAGCTCAAAGAATCTTTTCCCATAAATTCACCTCTTTTTTTTGATTTTACCGCTTTTTCTTCCTATAATTAAGGCTTGAAAACTGGAGGCAAAAAAATGGCGGTTTTAACAGTTTCAAGGCAGATAGCATCTTTTGGCGACGAAATTTGCAAATCGGTTGCCGCCCATCTCGGTTATAAATTTATCAGCCGGAAGGATATAGAAAAGAGAATCCTTGATTTCGGATTTTCAGAATCAAAACTGAAAAAATTTGATGAAAAGAAACCCGGCTTTCTTTCTTCGCTGACAAATGACCGCGATAAATATCTTGATTATCTTCAGCTTGCCATTTTTGAGGCTGCCGCTGATGACAACTGTGTTATAATCGGCCGCGGATCTTTTATAATTTTAAGGGAGCTTGCGAATCATATTTCATTGAAAATCATCGCTGAAAAAGGATTGCGAATTTCCCGCTACGACGCTGAACACGGCTGTGGCTTGAAAAAAGCCTTGAAAATGGTGAACGAAAGCGATTCAAATCGTGATGGATTCAATAAAAGCTTCTTTGATTTTGATGTCAATAATCCTTCGATGTTTCACCTTGTTATAAACACAGGACTGCTTGATATTGCTCCGATAAGCTCCTCTGTTGAAACTCTTGTAAAAAGCGCGATAACAGAAGAGAAATCCATCTCTGGAAATAAAAAAGCGGGAGAGCTCCTTTTTGCGCAGAAAATTGTGATTTTTTTGAAATATGAAAAATCTCTTATGATAAAATTTTTGCGGGCTGAAGCTTCAAAAAATCGTATAACACTTCATGGAATAGCAGACTCAAATGCTGAAATAGAAAAGGCTTTGAGGATTGTACGTGAAAATTTTCCTGAGTATGATGTCGTCTCGAGAATTTCGGAGATTTAAGGCGGACTTTTGCGTTCACTTTACTTTTTCTAGGCCAAAAATTATACTAAGAGCAAATGAGATTATCTAACAAATTCACATTGGCGAGGGCTATATTTGCCCCTGTTTTTTTTCTGATTTTTAACAGCCCTGTTTGGTTCAACTCTGAAATTTTGTCAAAAATTTCTGCTTTTGTTATGATTCCTCTTTTGGCGGTTTTCGAGCTGACTGATTATTGGGACGGACATTACGCCCGGAAACACGGCGAGGTAAGTGATTTCGGAAAGATTTTTGACCCATTTTCGGATGTGATTTTGAATTTGACGGTCTTTATGTGCGCAGTTGCAAGCGGGTATATGCCGATTGTTCTTTTTGCCCTGATCCTTTACCGCGAATTCAGCCAGAGTTTCTTGAGAATGGCTGCGTTAAAAAACGGAATTGCAATCGCCGCAAAAAAAAGCGGAAAGTTCAAAACTGTCTTCTATATATTTTCTGGATTTTTCTTTTTGACAATCGAAACTTATCTTCGTCTGAAACTGCCGTTCTTTTCAGAAAGCTTTATTGACGGCTGCAAAGTCGCTTCGACTGTGATGTTTGTGCTTTGTGCTGTTTTCAGCTGGACATCATTTGCCGGTTATATAAAGTCATTTTATCCGGCGGTAAAAAACGGAAAAAAGTAATTTTCGACATTGCGCGGCGGACATGAGAGTTCCGCCGCTTTTTTTGTCTGCGTGCAGTCTCCAAATGATGCGCCACAATCATAACCATCGCAAAAATCCGCAAAAGCTCAAACTTGCTC
>CAVDRA010000016.1:0-14916 GCA_963611155.1 bacterium
AAATAAAGCAGAAACGGATTGAGATGGGGCATTTTAAGGCGGCAAGTGCGGGGTCGGCTTTTAAAAACGTGCCGTCAGAAGGGATAATCGCCGGAAAACTGATTGACGAGTGCGGCTTAAAAGGCTTTGTTTGCGGCGGTGCGCAGATTGCTCCATGGCATGCAAACTTCATTGTAAATCCAGACTCAAAAGCGACTGCAAAAGACATTCGCGACTTGGTCGAAACAATACAAAAAAAAGTTTTGGAAGAAAAAGGCGTTTTGTTAGAGCCGGAAATCATTTTTGCGTGAATCTGTCTGGAACAGACACTGTTTTTTTATTGCGCATTTTGCATCGTAAATGACATTTTTAGAATTATGTATTAAACTAGAGAAAGTTTTCAGCGATGTTTCGGCGTCAATTGGGAAAAAATAAAGTGCTTCAATTATCATTTGCAAATTTCAGAAAAGGAACTTACATTCTCGTTGAAGAAAAAGAGGACACTGACCGTTTTTATATTATTCAAAGCGGCCATGTTAAGATTATTCATCAGAATGAAATTCCTGGAGCTCCTCAGGAAATTTTAGGTCCTGGAGACTTTGTCGGTGTAATTTCGAGCATGTCTGGCCACTCGCAGATTGAAACTGTTGTTGCTCTTTCTGATGTTGTTTGTATTTCAGTTCGGCGCGATCAATACTCTGAGCTTATCGAAAAAAATACGCCAGTCGCATTGAAAATCATCAGGACTTTTGCTCATAGAATGAGACTTCTGAACGAAATTTTGATGGAGCAGACTTTGAACCGTTCTGTTGTGGAGCAGCCAGATCAGGTTTTCAATGTTGCGGAGTATTATTATTTTCAGAAGCAGTATGACATTGCCTGCTATGCCTATTATCAGTTTTTAAAGACTGTGAAGACCGGACCAAAAGCTGAGCGCGCAATGAAGATGTTCGGAAGCTTGAGGCAAAACACAAAGGCTGTTTATTTTGAGCCGACAGCAGATTTGTTGCGTATTTATCCAAAAGGAACAATGGTTTTTTCAGAATCTCAGAGCGGAGTTGATATGTTCATAATTCAGGAAGGCTCTGTGAAAATTTCAAAAATTGTTGACGGAACTGAAGTTACGCTTGCAATGCTTAAAAAAGGAGATATGTTCGGCGAGATGGCTTTGCTTGAAAACAAGCCTCGCTCAGCTTCGGCAATCGCAAACGAGGACTGCCGCCTTATGACAATCAACAAGTCTAACTTTAATCAAATGGTTGCAACTCAGCCACAGCTGGTATCCCGGCTTACGACAATGCTTGCTGACCGTTTGTGGACAATGCACCGCCAGCTTACTAATTCGCTCTTGAATTCAAATCCAGTCGCAAAAATGACAGATATGCTTGCTCTTCAGGTTGAGAAAACAAAAATTGAATTCGGGAAGGGAACCCAGTATCAGACAAATTTGACGGTTGAAGATATAGCGACAATGTGCGGCTTAAAAATGAAAGAGCAGATGAGATACATCTATGCGTTTCAGAATTCGAGCCTTTTCAGTTTGAACGGCGGAAAGATTTTTATACCTGACTGTCTGGAGCTTGTTAAGCAGGCGGCTTTCTATAGAAAGCAGATTGCAAAGGCTGGCGACTCAAACACAAGCATATTAAAGTGAGTTTTCAGGCTTAGGGCGGGGCTTTATTTAAAATTGTTAAAGTTCAGCCTGCTTTGTTTCGATTTATTATGAAAATGAGAAAATATCTTTTTGCTTTTTTTCTGTTATTTTTGCTTTTGCCTGCTTTTTCTCTTCCAAACGGTTTTTCGAAGATCCAGCTTGGAATGAGTGTTGACGATCTGAAAGATGCGCTTAAAAAAGACCATCAGTTCGGCTACCGTGGCGACCGCGATGTTTCAATGTCTCCTCAGAGCGGACAGATTTTGATTGAGACTGATGCGACTTACGAGCCGTTTTCTTTTCTTGACCGCTGTTATTTTCAGTTTGACAACGAGAAACTTTATATCATAACAATAAATTTAAAAGAAACTAAAATTGACCATTATTCTATTTTAACAAAGCTGATTGAAAAGTACGGAAATCCTGACGAAATCAATCCTAACAAGTCAACTTGGAAAGATGATTCTGTGATAATGAGTCTTGAGCGTCCGCTTACGCTGAAATATGTTGACGTGAAGGCTTTTAATGAAAATCTTGACAAAGCGAATGTGCGCGAAACTGCCGGTGAAAAAGCCATGGAGGATTTTTTGAATGGGCTTTGAGAATTTTTCTGCAAAAGAAAACAGTTTTTCTTGCTCTGAAACGCTCTTTCCGTCTTGTTTTCGGGGCAAAAGTTTTCTCAGTTTTTTTTCTCGCTTTGTGATTTTTGTTCTTATTTCAGTTTTATTTTTGACTTCTTGCTCTGCCAAGTCTCTTCCGGTAAAAAAACTTTCGATTGAAAAAGCTGATTCAACGTTTGCCGATGTTTGGGCAGAAATTGCGCGAAAGGCAGATGAGCGCAACCGCGGATTTATGTTCAGAAAAAATATTCCAGACGGAACAGGAATGCTTTTTATTTTCGAGAAAGATCAGGTTTTAAGTTTTTGGATGAAAAATACTCCGCATCCGCTTTCAATTGCATATATCGACTATAAAGGAGAAATCCGCGATATTTTTGACATGACACCTTATTCAGAATCTGAAATTGTCAGTACCGTCAGTGTCCGCTATGCGCTTGAGGTGCCTCAGGGCTGGTTTGAAAAAGCGGGAATCAAAAAAGGCGATACGCTGAAACTTGATTTCTGAAGGCAAGATTAGTTGAAATTAAATTCTTGATTTTTTTGAGGCAAAAAGCAGTTTTTAAGCTTTTTTATTTTTGTTTGCAAATAAAAAATGGCGGCCGCTTTTTTAAGCTGAACCGCCGTTTTTTATGCGATTTATTTCTAAGAATTTTTAGACATCGAGTTTTTTAAGCTCAGCCACCGCAATTTTGTCGTTCGGGTCAATTTCAAGGACTGTCTGGAAATATCCTGCGGCTTCAGACGGATTTCCTTCTTTCAGCGCCAAATATCCAAGATTTGAAATTATTTTTGTGTTGTCCTGGTCTTTTGAAAGCGCTTTTTGAAGAAATTTTTTAGCTTCGCTTAAGCTTCCTGTTTCAAGCATGCAGATTGCAATCTCATTGTAAGTGTCGCTTGTGTCGCCGCCTTCGAGAGAGAGCGTTTTTTTGAACGCTGCTTTCGCGTCGTCATAGCGGCCTAGTTTTCTGAGCCCCCAGCCAAGCATGAACCATGCGTTCCATACTTCCGGATTTTTTTCTATGAACAGGCGAATTTCATCAAGTCCTTTTTCTTCTTCTCCGTTGTTTATAAAGTCGTAAGCTGCTTTGAAATGGTCGTCATCCATATTTCTGTTTGAAATATTGTTCAGAATTTCCTGGGCACGATTTTTCTTGTAAATTCCGTTTTCGCCCATTTCCTCGTCTTTTATATCGCAGGTGAGGGCAAGATAAGTTTCAAACGCATCTTTTGCGTCTGCGTAATTGTGTTTTTTGAGATAATAAAATCCTGCGTTGAAAAATGCGTCAGGAAGCGGCGGCTCTGCATCCATCGCTTCTTTGTAGTAATTCAATGCGTCCTCGTCATATGCATTCGCATCATCAATCAAGCCTGAGCGTCTGTAGGAATCTGCGCGCTGGTCAAAGAAAAGCGCCATATTCAAGACTGTAACCATATCTTCCGGATCGAATCCGCGCAAAGCCTGAAAAAGCTCTTCCGATAAGTCCCAGTCTTCGTTTTTTGCCTTTAAGATTGCGGCTTCAGTCATTTCTTTTTTGAGGTTCGGCCGGGCTTGCTTTAAAATTGAGCGGTAATAAAGAATGTCTTTGTTATGCGGATCGTAAGCCATGATTGTAACAAGCCCTGCAAGAATTTGCTCGCTTGTTATTTCTTTCATGTTGAAAGTTCCCGGCGAATCCTCGTCTTTTTTTTGTACTGGAAGCGGAATTGTCGGATCGATTTGAAGAGCCGACGATGAAAGTTTAAATCCTTCCGGCAAATTTATAAAATATATTGAGTCTAACGGTGATGAAGGGATCATTTTTATTCCTTGATTTATTTATTGTTGCTGTTCTGGCGTAGAAGTTTGTGCTTGCTGAGTCGACGTTGGCGTTGCATTCTCTTCCTTTGCCATTTTTGCCTGCTGAGCTGCTCTTTGCTGAGCTATCTGGTCAGAAGCTGAAAGCTGTGTTTTTCTAACTTGGGTAAGATAATTATTCAAATGCAGCTTGTATGAAAGCGGCACTTGAGATTCATCAAACTTTATGCTTACCGCACAAATATCTTTCCTGCCTTGTATTAGGTCGGCCGAAACAATAGTTCCTTTTATTTGCAAAACTTCTGACGGCTCATCGAAGGCAAGCTTCAAAACAGCCTCTTTGTTTGAAAGAAACTGGGAAAGTCCGATAAGCAAGATTTTTGCTCCGAGAAATGAAACATCACGTAAAACACAATGACGCGGAACTCCCTGAATTATAACGATGCATTCCTCGCGGACAAGATCAAGCTTCCGTTTGCTGTCATCGCTGATGATAATCCGCTCCTCGCGCCTTCTGATTGCGTTCGCATTTGCCTCTAAAAGCCTTCCGACAATTTCAATCAAGTCGTCCGGCGGACGCTGCGTAAATTGAATTGTAACAACGGCAAGCTCTTTTGAATTCATATAAGGCTGAATTTTTGCGACTTTGCCCGAAACAAGGAACGTTATTGTTTCACTTTCGATTTCTGTAAAGCAAAAACGGATATTTACAGCAGGATTGTCTTTTGCTAGCGCAGAAAAAGCCCCGCCTTTAGTTCCAACGATAATTCTAGCCAGCTGAAAAGAAGTTGAATTTATAATGCAAGGCCATTGGCTGCCGTTGCACTTTATATAAATTTGCCGAGGATCAAGGCCCAGCGCACGGATAATGTCTTTTGTGAAAGTGATTTCTGTGTCGCGATACTGGTCATAATATCTCGTAATCTGTTGGCTTGTAGCGATACCCATGCGAATAATAATATCCTAATAAATGCCTATCGTCAAATGCCGGCAATGCCGGCAAAATTAAGAAATATTGATTAAAATTATGATTCAGAGAATTTTGCAGATGAAAAATTTTGTTCCTTTCTTAAATCTTTTTCCTGCTTTTTACAGTTTCTTTCCATTACAAAGCTGATAAAGTGGTCTTCAATTGTTTTTTGCGGGCCTGGAATGTTTAGGCGCTTTCTTGCGCGCGCGTTATCACGCCGCAACGTGTACTGCTGATAAAAATCACGGTAATCTTCGCTCATGTTTGTTTTGACGTCTTCTTCAAGAAAAGCTGAAACTTCATCGCGGCCGATCGCAGAAATTCCTCGTTCGCGCAGCATGCTTTTTAACTTTGAGATCTGCTCATAAGAAATTCCGAACAGAAATTCCTCCATTGCCATATTCACGTCTGGTTTTCCAAGTTTTGTTTTGATAAACTCGCTCCATTGCTCGTCAAGCTGGAAAGAAATCATTATAAGCTCGCTTGTTCCCATCATTGTGCCGAAAGCTGGAGCAAGCCTTGTCCTTGCCATCCAGACTGACTGCAAAACCGGTGATATGTCTGAAATATTCTGATCCGCGCGGTGTTCCCAAAGAAGAAGCAGCGAAAGCGCAAGCTGCCTTCGGGAATCCATTGGAAGCGAAGCGTCGTGAATCAGATTGATGTAGACATCTTCGGCGAGCAAGAGAAACATCATCGAGATGGTTTCCGCATGAAGCTCGTTTACTAGTTTAGAATCGCAGTTTGCGAGTTTTGAAAGCTTTTCAAATGAAGCGAATGTATGCAGTTTTGATACAAGAAAGCCTCTTCCCAAAGTAGCTTTTGAAGGAAGCTGAAGTATTGTGTCGCCTTCCCTTGAGCTGTTTATGAGAGATTCTATCAGCGACTGTGGCGTTCTTGAGCCGACAGTAAGATCGGATCGCTCGAGAAGCGAAGGAAAATTCGCGATTGCCGCGTTGAGCTCCTTCAGTCTTTTTACCTGCTTGTTTAAAAGAGCGAAATGCTCAGGATCATTTTTTTCGAGTTTTGATCGCAGTTCCTGCACGAGAGAAAGCTGCTTTTCTGTGAACACAACAATTCCAGTGTCAAAATCGTCAGTTGAGTTTAATTCGGGCTCGTCAAAAAATTCGCTGATGTCTACCGTTATAAAATCCTCATTGCTCATTTTGTGTTCCATTTCAATTTTTAGGTCATTCTTAATTTCCCGAAAATTATATCATAGTTCGATGTAAAATCAATTAACTTAGAAAGTTTTAAGCCGATTTTAAAGACATGAAAAAATATCTTGTTTCTGTTTTTTTCGCAGTTTTTTGTTTTTATGCGCTTTTTTCTCAAAATTCTCAAATTTCAGGGCGGTCTGAGCAAAAAAGAGGTCTTCTGATTCTTTCTGATGATGTGCGGATTGTTCAGGACAAAACTAACAAATATTCTTCGGTTGGAGGCTATCATCTTTTTATCAGAAAAAAGCCTGGAATAGAGTCTGTGATGCTTACAGAAACGACAAAAGATCCTGAAGGCAAGGCCGATAGCTATGCTTACCGGGCGGAAGAGTACAATCCGATAAACGGCGATGAGATAAGATATTTGAACGGAAAGCTCCTTGATTCAAAATATTCAAAATTCAGCTTGATTGATTCAACGCCTGAAGCCGACGAAATTTTTGGAAGCGCTTTTCATATTTTTATTCCAAGCCGTCTTGCTTATGGTTATCCGTGGAGCCGAAATGGAACTGTAAAAATCGGCAAGGGAACCTTTATAAACATCCGTTCATTTGAAAAAAAATATTGCGACTACACAGGCGATTATGCAGATAATCCGTTTATGTTTGATTTTAGAAAGCCACTTTTAAAGGAAAATCTTCGGAAAACGGAATCTGCTGAAAACTCAAAGCCGAAACAGATTAAGAATCAGAAAAAAGACATTGTTTCAGAGCCTGAAAACCGTGAGAATTCTGAAAAAGAAAAAAAGGCTTTTGCGCCTGAAACTAAAAAGGAGACAAAATCTCTAAAAACGCACGAAGAAGAGAATCTTAATGAAAATTCTGATTCTGACGAGGAAAAGGAAGTTGTCTTGACTGACGATTACAGTCCGGTTGCAGCCGAGAAATTTAAGGAAATTTCTGATTTTGCCGGCGGAAGGCTGATTTTTTCAAAAGGTCCGAAAACCCTTCCGGATGATATTATGAAATCTTTAGATGAAATTTCTCTGAAAGACAAGGTTGACATTGTTTTTGCAATCGACACGACAGGCTCAATGAAAGATGATATGCAGCAGCTAAAAAAGGTCTGGCTCCCTTCGTTGCAAAAAAAAATAAAATCATTTGGCGATTTGCGTCTCGGTCTAGTTTTGTATCGTGATTACGGAGATTCCTACAATTATATGAATTTGCCGGTGAAGCGCTTTGATTTTACAGATGACTTTGATTCTTTCAGCAAAAATCTTGTTGTTGTGAAAATAATAGGAAAAGAGGGCGGTGATATTCCTGAGGCTGTTTACGAAGCTCTCTACGCGTCGATGCACTATTATACATGGCGGCAGGATGCTCAAAGAAAGATTATTTTGATAGGAGATGCCGAACCTCATCCGCGTCCGCGGGGCTTTGGAAAAATTTCAAAAGAGCTTGTTTTTGGAATGGCGCAAGAAAAAAACATAACAATCGATGCGATTATCGTTCCAGACAACAAAGCAGACCGCGGATGAAACGGTAAGAAATTATTTTGTTTCGCCTGACTCTGGAATTTTTGCAAGCTCAAGCTTTGAAAGTTTTTCATATGCGCCTGGAGCTTCGCCCGGGCTTGTTTTTGAGTAAATGTCGATAATCTCGTTGAAGACGACCGAAGCCTGCTCGTATTTCTTTTGCTTCATATAAATGTGCCCGATTTCATAGCTTGCTTCAACGTAAACTGGCAGCGAGTCTGCGTATCTTTCTGTAACAGCATTATAATATCGTAATGCGTTTTTGTAGTCTTTTGACTCAAATCTGTTCTGTCCTTTTTGGATAAGCTCCTGGGCTGTAAGCTCTTCAGGAATTTCAAGCTGTGTTGATGCGCAAGAAGCGAGCATGGCAAGCGATGATGCAAAAATTATAGACACAATTGTGTTTTTCGTGATTTTTTTCATGGCAGCTAGTTTATCATTCATAAATAATAAAACTCAATACTTCAGAAAAAGTTGCAGCGGATCGAACAAAAGCAGAAAAATTAGAATCCAAAAGCAAAATTTTCTGAAAAGGAAATTGAATATTGGAAATCATGCCCAAAAATCAAAATTTTATCTTTGGCAGGTTGTCTCGTGGATTTTTTCCGCCGTCGCTTCTCCAGCTATAATTTCCACAAATTTCATGGCGAATTGTTCTGCAGTTCCAGGTCCTCTTCCTGTTAGGACATTGTTGTCAAGCACAAATGGAACGTTCGAAGCGTGTTTGCTGTTTTCCGTAAGCTCTTGCGCTTTGATTTCGCTTCCGCAATATTCAGCGAGATTTTTTTCCATTCCTGGATAGCAAGTCCATCTTCTGTTTGAAAGAATTCCTGTCGGGGCAAGAACAACCGCCGGAGCCGCGCAAATTGCCGCCACTAGTTTTCCGCGTTTCTCCATTCTGATTATAAGATTGAACAAAAACTGGTTTGCGGCAAGATTGGTTGCGCCCGGCATTCCGCCCGGAAAATAAACCGCATCTGGAAGTGACTCTCCTGTCTTGCTTATAAAGTCCTTAAAAGAGCGGTCTGCAATAACAGAAATCTTGTGGCTTCCTGTAACAACCGCATTGGATTTTCCGTTTCCGTCTGTCGGAACGCTCACTGTTATCACATTTTCACCTGCGCGGCGAAGATAGTCTACGACTGTTAAAGCTTCAATCTCCTCAAATCCTGGAGCCAAAAATACAACAGTTTTCATATAAAACCCCTAAAACCTCATTGGTCGGAGATTCTACCACAAAAGCGATATTTATTGAAATTGCGGAGTTGAATGTTTGCCGGCGTTTGTGAGATAAAAGCAATTTTGTAACTTTTTGAATTTTTCGATTCTTATAAGTTATTTTGAATAAGATTAAAGATTTTGGATTTATAAATAAATTTCAATCTGATTTCAGTCGATAAATAAATAAGGAAGTAAAAATGAAAAACGTTTTGATTATTGATGCGCCAGCAATGTTACGAGAATTTCTTACAGAAAAACTTTCCGCGGAAAAAGTTGCTGTTGAATCTGCCGACAGCAAGCGCGACGCAATTGCACGGACGTTTTCGATTCTTCCGGATATTATAATCTTGAATATTGAACAAAGCCTTGAAGAGCTTTACGAATTTCTTTCAAAAAAGAAAAACGATGTGAACGGCAAAAAAATCCCGATCATAATGACAGGTCCAGTTCTTGAAAAGGAAGAGCTTTCGGATTTGGCCCAGTACGGCGTAATAAAATATTTTGCAAAGCCTGTAAAATTCGACGTTTTTTTTGAGTCGATCGGACGTGTGTTGCGTATGCCTTTTGTAATTGATGACACGCCTTGCATTCTCGATATTCATCTGAGCAAGAATATTATTTTTATTGAAATTGCACTCGGTCTGAATCACGAGAAAATCGCGATGCTAAAATACAGGCTTTCGGAAATTATCGAGAAAAATCATCTTGTAATGCCGACCGTTATTTTAATGTTGACTTCCCTAAGCCTCAGTTTTGTTGACGGCTATAATCTTGAATATCTTTTTGAAAGCGTGACAACGGATAACAGAATTCTAAAGAAAAACATAAAAGTTTTGTCGCTTGACTCAATCGCGAAGGAATTCATTGAAGGCCACACAGAGCTTAACGGAATTGAAGTCGTGAAAAATATTTCAAGCGTTTTGAATTCTCTAGTCGAGGCAAATGTCACTTCCAATGCGCAAAATGTTATTGCAGACACTCTCCTTGTTCCTGAAAAAGACGAGTCTTCAACATCTTTTGAAATGCGTTTTTCGCCTGCCGACAGTTCGGAAGACCCGAAAAAAAAGATAGCCGCAAAAATCGCAGTTATTGACGCGGATCCTGCGGTTTGCCAGTCGCTTTTGAATGTTTTCCAGAGCATTTCAAATGAAATTTCAGTTTTCCAGGATGGAAGCCAGTTTATTCAGTCTCTTTCGCAAAAAAAATACGATATTGCCGTAATGGAAATTTATCTTTCCGGAATCAACGGATTTCAGATTCTGCAAACGCTTATTGACAAAAAAATCCAGCTTGATGTTATTGTTTATTCGCAGATAACGCAAAAAGAATACATAATGCAGTCTTTGCGTCTTGGAGCGAAAAGCTATATCTTAAAGCCTCAAAAGCCGGAAGTTGTTTTTCAGAAAGTCGTGGAAATTCTAAATGCCAAACAGTAACATTCAGGAAGCTAACCGTTATCTTGCGAACACTCTTCACGAAATCAGGACTCCAATCCAGACTATAATCGCGGCTTCAGAACTGATTCAGGGAACGAAGCTCGACAAAGAGCAGTCTGAATATATCCGGCAGATTCAGTTCAGCGCGGAAGGGCTTTTGAGCCTTGCAAACAATATTCTCGACATCGCAAAAATTCAGTCTGACGAATTCAAATTCGAGTCAATTCCTTTTGACATCAGATATATGACCGAGCATATCGTGGATTCTGTGAGCTTGCGCGCGTTCAACAAAGGTGTTGAAATTCTGACTGATATTGACTTGAATGTGCCGGCGATGGTTTCTGGAGATTCTATGCGCGTCCGGCAGATTATGCTTAATATCGTCGGCAATGCGGTGAAATTTACTGAGAAAGGCTACATAAAAGTAAGTCTTGGCTACAGCAAAAAAGAGGGAATTATTTTTGAGGTGGCTGACACAGGAATCGGAATTTCCGAGGATAAAAAAAAGAAGCTTTTTACTGATTATTTTCAGGCGGATATTTCGACTTACAGAATTTACGGCGGAACAGGACTCGGACTTTCAATTTGCAAAAGCCTTGCGGCAAAAATGAACGGAAAAATCGATGTTTATGATAATCCAGACGGCGGAACTGTCTTTAAGGTTCTGCTTCCTCTTCCTGTTGCGATTGAAAAATCCGGAGACTTTAAATTCCAGAAAAATCCTGACGGATATAAAGTTCTGATTGTTGATGACAACGAGCTTGCCGCAAAAAGCCTGGAAAAAAAGCTTCAGAGCGCGGGCTTTAAGAAAATTGAAATTTGCCTTGATTCAAAGAAAGCGGTTGAAATTTTGAAATCTGCCGTAAAAGAGAAATCTCCTTTTAAAATCGTTTTTATCGATATGATTATGCCCGAGCTTGACGGCTGGCATCTTGCTTTTGAAATCAACGGAGTCGATGAGCTGAAAAATTCCGCTTCGCTGTATCTTCTTGTTCCGGAAGGGCAGATGGGAGCCGAGGCGAAAATGACCGCGCTTGACTGGTTTAAAGGCTATCTTTACAAGCCTGTTAAGCGTGAAATGCTGATAAATATTCTTGCGGGCAAACTTTCTGACGGAGAAAAGCTTGAAAAACTTTATTCTCCGGAAGTGACAAAACCGAATCTTGCCGAGCAGTTTTTGGAGCGGAAAGATGATTCTGACATTGCCGGCGATTTGAAAATTTTGATTGCGGAAGATCATCCTCTAAACCGGAAATTGATGGAATCGTTTATGAAAAAATTCGGCGCGCAGTTTTTTCTTGCTGAAGATGGAATAGAGGCGGTCGAGCAGATAAAAAAACATCCTGACATGGATATGATTTTCATGGATATTTTTATGCCGAAAAAAAGCGGAATTGAAGCGACTGTTGAGCTTCGGAATTCTGGATACGGCGGGATTATTGTTGCCTGCACCGCGAATAACGATTCGAACGATTTTGAAGAATACATGAAAATCGGCATTAATGACATTCTTGTAAAACCTTTTAAAAGCGAAATGCTCAAAAATATCATTGAAAAATGGAAAATGGTGATGCAGACTGCAGCTGTCAAGCAGATAGCGACTCTTCATCAAAACGAAGATAAATTATGGAAAAAATAGAAAATTTGCATGAAATTCCGTTTATAAAAGCGAATCTTCATACTCATTCGACTTTTTGCGACGGAAAAAACACTCTGGAAGAAAATGTTCTTGCCGCGCTTAAAAAAGGATTCAAAATTTTGGGATTCTCAAGCCATTCTCTTTATCCGTTTTACACAGAATCGAATATGCTTGTCGCGGATTTTTCGAAATATTGTGATGAAATAAAAAAATTAAAGGAAAAATATAAAGACAAAATCGAGCTCCGTCTTGGTTTTGAAGCCGACTACATTCCTGGAATCACTTTTCCTCGTTTTGATTTCTACAGTGAATTTAATCCTGATTTTTTAATAGGCTCTGTTCATTTTATTTATCAGAAAGACGGAATTTTCGCGGTTGACGATACTCCAGAAAAACTTTTTGCAATGCTCGAAAAATATTACAAAGACGACGGGAAAAAACTTGTCGGAGATTATTTTGAAGCCGAGCGGGAAATGCTTGAAAAAGGCGATTTTACGGTTATCGGGCACGCAGATTTAATCAGAAAATTCAACGAGAAGCATGCTTTTTTTGATGAAAACGCTGAATGGTACAAGCGGGAACTGAAAAATCTTGCAAAGGCGATTTCAAAAGCCGGTGTGATTGCGGAAATAAACACTGGCGCAATGTCTCGTGGCTGGACAACAAAACCTTACCCGTCTGAATATTTTTTGGCTTTGCTCCGTAAAGAAAACGTTCCAGTGACTTTAAGCTCTGACTCCCATTCGGCAGAAAATCTTGATTTTGGATTTGACCTTGCTTTGAGTTGCGCAAAAAAAGCCGGCTACAAGGAAATTGTAATTCCTGGCACCGGCTTCTTTAAGATTTAGAATAAAATTCAGACGAAACTGAAATATTTTTCTGTTTTTAGCGGTTTGCGCGCTCCTGTTCAGCCTTGCATTTTATGCAGAGAACTGTTTCCGGCAAAGTTTCAAGACGCTCCTGCGGAATTTCCTGATGGCATTTGAGACATTTTCCATAAGTTCCCTGCTCAATTCTTTTCAGCGCATTATTAATGGAAGTTAGCTTGTTCTGAGCCTGGACTCCGAGCGATTCTAGCATTCTGCCGTCGATTACGTCAGAAGCAACATCAACTTCGTCTCCGTGGTCTCCTCCTTCCATAAGTTTTTTATAGTCATCGTTCTGGTCTGAAAGGGATTTTAAAAGGTTTGATTTTTCCTCCTCGAGTTCCTTTTTCATTTTTTCGATAAACGCTTGATCCATAGTCTAGTCTCCCATGTTGACAAAATTTTGTTGAGTTAGATAATAATATAGATAAAATCCTTAAAAGACAACTTTTTTATTTTGGATTTTGTTGTTAAATTCTTGGAGGAATCGTGGCTAAAGAAGAAGCTATTGAAGTGGAAGGCATTGTAAAGGAAGCCTTGCCAAACACAATGTTCCGCGTAGAGCTTAAAAATGGCGGACATATGATTATGGCGCATTTGTCGGGAAAAATGCGGAAACATTTTATCAGAATCGTACCAGGCGACACAGTAAAAGTTGCTCTTTCGCCATATGATTTGAACAGGGGAAGAATTATTTTCCGCGAAAGGTAATCAAAAGATAACTTTGCAGAATTATAAAAAAGCGCTGAAATTCCGAGAAAATTCCAGCGCTTTTTTTATGCGCTCTAGCTTTTCTTAAAAGCCAAGAAAAGCGCGAGCGATTTTATTGCTCCCAAAACGCCGGCAAAAATTGCGTATAAGCAAAGAAGCGGGCCGAATGGAATTATAAAGAATGAATATCTGAGAAAAGAAATTCCAAAAAATGCGATTAGAATTTTCAGGAAAAACTGGAAAAGCAATGCGGGTCTTGTCTGCGGTTCTGATTTTGTTGTGTATGTTCTGAACGGACTGTTCTGCGAATTATGGCTGTCTTGCTTTGTGTATCTGAACCATTGCTCAAAGGCATCGCTAAAATCGTCTTGAGTTTCTTGTCCCCAAGTTCCGCTGTTCCAGCCGTATTGAGGACCGTAAGAGTTTGAATTTGCATAGCCTTGCCCGTAAGAATTAGCCGTCCCGAATCCATAGGCGTCATATTGTCTTCGCTTTGTCTCGTCTCCGAGCACGTCGTAGGCCGCTGTTATGCTTTTGAATTTTTCTTCTGCGGCCTTGTCTCCTGGATTTCTGTCGGGATGATATTTCATCGCGAGTTTTCTGTAAGCTGATTTTATTTCATCTTGAGTGGCGTTTTTTTCAACGCCAAGCACTTTGTATAAGTCTTCCAAATTAACTTCCTCTTGTAAAAAAAATAATCAATTCCAGGGCAAGTTACAAGTAAAATAATTGTTATTCCCGGCCTTTTTATTTTCATTGAATATTTGTCATTTTATGATGACCCAAGTTGCGCCGTTTCCGCCCTGGTTGTGGTCCGGATGTCCGCTTGTTCCCAGATTCTGATTTTGTTCGATAAAAGTTCTGACCAGCAGACCTAAAACAGGATCGGAGCCGTGGCTGTGATTTCCTTTTCCATGAACAATAAGAATTTTTTTCATTCCCCGGCTGACACAAGTGTTTACGAACGACGTGAGCTTTGCCCATGCTTCGTCTCGCGTGAGTCCGTGCAAATCGATTCTTGCTTCCGGACGCATAGTGCGCAAGTATTCGCGGCTTTCCATTTTTGCGCGTTCTTGATATTCCTGCGCTTCCTTATCTTTGTCCGTTACGCCGTAAATTCTAAGCCATGCTTCCATCGGATTCACATGCTTTTGCGAGTCGGCTTTCATTTGCCTTTCATAAAAATCGTCTTGGAATTTTCCCTGCGCTTTTAGCTTAGCGATTCTTCTAGCTTCCTTTTCTTCTGGAGTTGGAGCGTTCGGCATTTTATGCGAGACAACCGTCTGCTTTGCTTTTTGCTTGTTCTTCTGATTTTCAGAACGCTGAGC
>CAVDRA010000017.1:0-14771 GCA_963611155.1 bacterium
TTTCAGAACGCTGAGCCTCGTCCCACTGATTTAAAATATCTCCGAAATTCATAAAAAACGCCTCTTCTAAAATTTATTTGATTATGAAAACTGAATCTTCCTTTACCCAGCCTGAAAAATCTCTGCCTTCAATAAAAATCCAGCCGCCGGCTTTTTCGGATATTTTTACGCGCCGGCCCGCAGAAATCTTAAGTCCGTTCTTTTCGGCTGTTTTTTCTTCTGGAACTGAGCTGATTTTCCCGCCTTTGAAGATTGCGTATTTTCCGCCGAAGATTTTTGAAAAAGGATTTTTCGGTTCGTTTTCTTCAGAAACGATTCCAATCGACATTTCAAATTCCCGCCGTTTTTTTGCGTTGGCGCTTGAAAACACATTTTTTCGTTCTTTTGAGCGCAGCTCGGCAAGTTTCTCGCAGTCTTCAGGTGATGGAGTATATCTTTTTGTGGAAATTGAATCCATATCTTGCGGTGAATTTGAAAAAGCCTGCCTGTAAGCCGATTCAAAATTTTCTTTCAAGATTGAAGATGAATTTTCAGAATCTTTTTCTTTAAGTTTTCCTTTTGTGATGTGAAATAAAATTGACGGAAGCGCAAGCTGCTTTCTGGAACCGTTGTATGAAGTTGCTTCTATAAAGACCTGCGGAAGCTCGTAGTCGCCTTCTTTTAGCGGCTGCCACGAATATTCGGCGACAGGAAATTTTTCCGGTGTGAATTCTTTGTTCAGCGTGACGCGCGAATTTTTTTTGTCCGCAATCTCGTATCTTTTTGTTTCTATAAAAATTGAATCTTTCGGAAGACGCCAAGAGTAATTTAAAATTTGAAGAAAATATTGAATGTTCACCTGATAATTGATTTTTGTTCCGGCCTGCGCTGTGAAAATAAGATTTCCGGTTTTTTTGTCTTTTGAAAGTTTTGACTTGTCTTCAAATTCAACGGAAAGAAGAGGGGAAATCAAATTCGGATTTTCGTAGATTTGGACTTCCTCAAACGGAATGTAATAAGTGGAATTTTTGATTTTTGCGGTTAAAGGCGGAAGTTTTGCAGTTCCGACATCCGTAAAAGTGAACCAAAATTGAATGCGTGTTGAACGCTCTCCGTCTGCGTCAAAAAAATCTTCTTTCTTTGATGAGATCATCTTGACTCCAGCCGGAAGAATTGAAATATCGCTTTGCACAAGAGAGCTTTCGATACCCGAAATTAAGAGCGTGTATCCGTTTTCCTGCGCTGTAAAAAAAACATTCGAGTCTGCTTTGACAACAAGATTTCTGATTTCCTGCCTAGAAAGAGTTTTTGAATATCCCGGAAGGCTGAAAATTGCCAGCATAAAAAATGCCAATAAAGTATTTAATAATCCAAAATGCCGTTTTCTTCCGGCGAGGTTTCCATTTTTTTCCATTGTTTGTTCTCGTTTTCTCTGATTATATTGAAAATTTCATTTTGAATTTGCGGAGAATTATCATTGGTTTCTGAAACTTTTTGCATTTCACTTTCTGTCTGATTTCCTTTTTGCTCTTCAAGATGCCGGCTGCAAAGCTCCAGATTTATTTTTGCGTCAAGATAGTTTGGATCGCTTAGAATCGCCTTCTTGAAATATTCGCTTGCTGTCATAAAATCGTTTTTTCGGGCGAAAATAAGGCCTGCGTTATAAAACACTGCGCTTTCAAGCTCTTTTGGAACTGACGCAGTTCCCATCAGAATTTGGCTTGTTCTGTCTAAAGCCGCGTCGTATTCATTAACTGCAAGATAAGTGGCCGCAAGGCCGAAAAGCGCGTACTGATGCGCCATAGAATCTTCTTTTGTTTTTATTGTCTCGTCTAGAAATTGCGCCATCGCCGTTTTGTAGTTTTCCTGATAAAAATTCCATGAGCCTTTTAAAATTTCTTTTTGATTTTTTGAATTTGCTCCGCACGAGGTCAAGAAAGCAAGGAAAAACACAATTGATACGGCAGACATTGCTTTTTTTGAATTCATTTTTTTTCTCGGAAAATTTGAAAATGTCAACTCTTCGGCAATAAACGAAAGCGCAAGAAAAATAAGCGCAAGAAAAATAAAAAGCTGGTGCCGCTTTACAGGCACGGTTTCGTATGTAAAAATTTCTCCGTTTTCTTTTGTTCCCCGTGATTTAATCTGGCTTATTAAAAAATGCGCGCTTCCGTTCTGGTCGGCAGAAACATAATGAATCAAAGAATTTTCAGAATTTTTCTTTGACGGAAAAAATCTTTTTTCTGCTGATTCTGCAAGATGTTTCATTTTTTCTGAGCGGAGAGCTGTTTTTGCTTTTGTTTTTTGGTCGCCTGTCAGAATTTCAGTTCCTTCTTCGCTTCCAAATCCAATCATCGTGACTGGAATTCCGTTTTTTGCGGCTTCATCGAGAGCGTTTTGCAGAGAATTGTCGGTTTCATCCCCATCTGTAAAAACCCAGATATAATTTAGCATTGCAGAATTTAGCGAAAGCGAGCGGAGCGCAGAAATAATTCCCTTTCCGATTGAGCTTCCTGGTGTGCTTACCAGATTCGGATTGAGATTATTGATAAGCGATAAAACTGCCGTTGTGTCTTCAGTTTCTGGAATCGCTGTGAAACCGTCTCCTTTTGAAAGAACCGCTGAAAAAGAGCTTCCCGGGAGAAGGGCGACAAGGTTTGAAGCGTAAAGTTTTGCGGCGTCAAGGCGCGTAAGCTTTCCTGGACAGTCAGCCGCCATCATTGACCATGAAATGTCAAAAACGAGGCAGATTGAGCTTCCGTTTTTTTGAACCGGGATTTTTTTGTCTCCCCAGCTTATGCCTGAAAAAGCAAGAACTGCGCAAATCCAGGAAAGACTTCTGAAAAAGGTCCGTAGAAAAAGCCTTTTCTTCAAATTTTTGTACATTTTTGATTTCGGATCTTTTTCATAAAAAACTGCCACAACGCGGGATAGTTTCTTAAAATGGAACTTGATGAAAAAAATTACCGGAATTAAAAGAAAAATTGCAAGAATAATTTGCGGGCGCTGAATTGAAATCATCAGACAAGCTCCTTTAAAATCACGCGTTTTGAGAACCATGCGGCGATAAAAAGAAAAAGCGCGAGAATTAGAAAATTCCTGTAGCAGTCTGTGTCCACTGTTTTATAATGAAAAGACTGCGACGAATTTTCCTTTTTTGTGATTTCAGATAAAGACGAAGCGAGAGAGGCTGTAGTTTCAATCCCGAAATATTTTCCTCCAGCTGTCGCGGCGATCTTCTCGAGCGGCTTTGTGTCAAAGTCAGATTCATAGAATCCTGAATGAAAATTTCCGCTCTGGTCTGAATATTCAATCGGAACTGTTCCCTTTGTGCCTATTCCAAACGTGTAAAGCGTAATTCCGTTTTCTGCCGCAAGCCCCGCCGCTGTTTCTGGATGAACCGAGCCTGAATTATTTTCGCCGTCAGTAATCAGCACTATGCATTTTTTCGGAGCTTTGCTTGTTACAAGATGATAAACCGCCGTGCAAATTCCAGTTCCAAGCGCGGAGCTTTCGCCTAGTGTGCCGATTTTAAGATTTTCAAGCCGTTCCAAAAATAAGTTATGATTGTTTGTCGGAGGAATTATAGCCGCCGCCTCGCTTGCCATTGCCACAAGTCCGTAGTTTGCGCCGTTTTCCGCATTCACCAGCGTTCGTATTCCTGTTTTTGCGGCTTCAAATCTCGTTAAAGTTCCGTTTGCAAGCGAAATATCCTTTGCTGCCATCGACGGGCTTGTATCCAAAACAAAAAGAATATCTGTTCCCCTGCTTGTGTAAATTTTTTCTTTTTCCCTGATGACAGGACTTGCAAGAGCCGTTACAAACGAAGCGAACGCAAGCCAGACAAAAAGCCGCGACATAAATTTAAAGAATGGAATCGCTTTTCCTTTCCATAAAAATGACCTTCCGTTCCAGTCTGAAAATGTGAGCGGAAACGACGGCTTCGTAAAAAATTTGTAATGGCGTAAAATATAAAAAGCTGGAATTGCAAAGAGCAAAAGAAACGCAGCTGGATTTTCAAAAATCATAGTTCATTTCCTCTTCTTGAATTTTTTCGTTTTTATCTTTGCGTTTGTCTTCAGTCGTATCGAAAAGCCTTAAAATTTTAAGTGATTTTAAGATGATTTTTTCACGTTCGCCGTTTTGAAAAGCTGATTCTGGAGAATATCTTACAAAATCAGTGCGGAAAAAAACTTCAATCAGATTCTCAATTGCTTCCTCTTGAAAATCTGCAAACTCTCCGCCCAGCAAATTTTCAAATTCCTGATAAATTGCATTTGTTGAAACAGCGGAAAAATCATTTGAAAAACGTTTCCCCAAAAAATCCCGCAAAATGTTTTGGAGATTTTGCGCAAAATCCTTGTCGGCTCTGATTTCCTTGGAAGATGACAGAAGTTTTTTGAGCTTTTTTGCCGTTTTCCGCGAATTTTTTTTGAGTGAAAAAAAATATGTGAAATTCTCGATGATTTTTGCTGCGGCAGGAATTTTCAGCATTGCAAAAACAGCCGCAAAGATCAGGAAAATATAAATTCCGATTCTTACAGCAAGAAAAATCATGGTGCCTGGAAGCGTTTCCGGGGCTGCCTGCGGCCGAAAGTCAGAAACCGAAGTTTTTTCGGCTAGAGAATTTATCGGAACCGGCTTTAATTTTATCATGAACTTTTGCGTGTTTATTTTTTGTCCGGAATTTTTTGTTTCCTGAATAAGCGAAAACAAGTCGAACGGAGAAATTGTCAAATATCCTGCTTTCCACGGAACGATTTTGAGCGAAAGCGTGCAGTCAGAATTTATTTTCTCAAGAAAAATCTCTTTTACAGCAAAATTATTTTTCTGCGCCTCAAAAATGCTTGAGCCGGAAGAAAGTTCTATTCTTGTGATTTTTTTCGTGTTCTCCGAATTCTCTCCATTTTTTTTATTTTCTGAATTTCCGTATTTTTCTGATGAATTTCCGTCTAAATTTTTGGCGGATAAACAATCTTCCAGAAAATTTTCTTTTGAATTGAAAATATATTTTATTTCGATTGTGTCTCCAATATTTGCGTTTTTTGGAAAAACAATCTGCATGTCTTCGGCTGAGAGCCTGGCAAAAAAAATGAGAAAAAATGCCGCCGAAGCAATTTTTGATAATTTTTTGCTATTTTTCAAAACCCCGCTCCGTTTTTGTTAGCCATCGCTTTTTTGGCGAAAAATTTTTTCAGGGCGAGCGCGCTGTCTTCGTTTGTCGAAATCAAAACTGAATCCGCGCCGTGCTTTTCGCAAAATTCCTTCCATTTTTTCGTCCGTTTTTGATTGTCTTCAAGCCATGCCTGCTTGAATTTTTTTGATGATGTCGGAAAAACCGCCCGCTTTTTTGTTTCCGGATCAAAAAAAGTCATTGTTCCGGCTTCTGGGAGCTCAAAATCTGACGGATCCGTGATTTTCACTGCGACCACATCGTTTTTTTCCGTAAGTTTTGCAAAGTTTTTTTCCCACTTTGCCGCGCGGAAATCCGAGATTATAAAAATCAGCGAGCGTTTTTTTAAGATTTTTGAAGCTCCTGCAATCGCATTTGCAAGGGCAGAGCCGTTTGCGCCGCCGTTTTCAGTTCCGTTTTCAATTTTGTCTAGCTTTGAAAGAATCATCATCGAATTTTTTGTGCCGGACCTTGGCGGACAAGAAAATTTGATTTCTCCGTCAAAAAAAACTGCGCCTATCGCACCGGAATTTTTTTCCGCCGCAAGCAAAATTAAAGCCGCTGTCTCCGAAGCCTGAAAAAGCCTGGAATTTCCGTTTGAACCGGATTTCATCGAAGCTGAGCAGTCAACAACCAGAAAAACATTCAGCTCGCGGTCTTCCTCGTATTGCTTTATGAATGGCCGCCCCATCCTTGCCGTAACGTTCCAGTCTATTGAACGCACGTTGTCTCCGGGAAGATAATCGCGCACGTCGCTAAATTCAATTCCCTGCCCGCGAAAAACCGATTTAAATCCGCCGTTTTTTAAATTTTCCGCCAGAGTCAAAGCCGAAATCCGAAGAAGAGACGCTCTTTTTGCAAGTCTATTTTTTTCAAGCATAATTAAAAAAGGGAGAGGGCTCTCCCTCGCTCCAACCGCTCCGCGTTTTACGCTACCCACTCTGCGGGGTAGAAATAACAGCATATCCAAAAAATTCCGGAGCCGTTTTTTTTAGGCTGTAATAACGCAACCCCGCAACTCCCCAGAAATTCGGATTTATGGAAGCGGCATTAAATTCAAAATCTTCGCGATTATATCGTCGCTTGTAATTTCGTCAGCCGCGGCCTCATACGAAAGAATCAGCCTGTGCCGCAAAACATTAGGCGCGGCGGCTTTTATGTCTTCAGGAAGCACAAAATTCCGCCCGCTGAACATTGCCTGAACTTTCGCGCATTGCAAGAGCGCAATTCCTGCTCTCGGAGACGCGCCGAAAGAAATGTATTTTGCGATGTCATCTTTCCTTACTGAAGAAACTCTCATGGAAAGTCTTCCGCTTGCTTTCTTTTCCTGAACCGGCCGCGTCGCAGAAATTATTGAGACAATGTATTCCACGAGTTTGTCGTCGCAGGCAACTTCATTTAAAAGCGAGCGAAATTCCGATATTTTTTCCTGGCTCAGTATTTTTGAAACTTGAACTCCGCCAGCTTTTCCGGCCGTCTTTACAATTTGGACTTCTTCTTGCGGAGAAGGGTAGTTCACAACGACTTTCAATAAAAAACGGTCAAGCTCAGCTTCTGGAAGATTGTAGGTGCCTTCCTGGTCAATCGGATTTTGAGTCGCAAGAACGAAAAACGGCTCTGGAAGCTTGTATGTTTCCTCTCCGATCGTAACCTGATACTCCGCCATTGCTTCAAGCAGCGCAGACTGAACTTTCGCAGGCGAGCGGTTTATTTCATCTGCCAGAACAACGTTTGTAAAAATCGGTCCTTTCCTTGCTGAAAACTTTGCGTTGCTCTGCTCATAAATCAAAGTTCCGATAATGTCAGCTGGGAGCAAATCCGGCGTAAACTGAATTCTCTTGAAGTCTAGATTTGAAATTTCTGCAAGCGTTTTCACAGCTAGCGTTTTTGCCAGTCCCGGAACACCTTCAAGAAGCATATGCCCGCCGCAGATTACCGCAGTTAAAATTCCGTTGATTACTTGCTCCTGCCCGATGATTCTTTTTGAAATTTCCTTTTTGCAATCTTCGATTATTTTTTTGCATTCTTCAAATTTCTGGTTTTCTGACATTGTTTTTCCTGGTTTCGTTTATGCAAGAAATCTGCATATTTATACATTTCTAATACTTTTTGTTGATTGACACTGTATATTTAAAAACGATACATTAATTTATCATGTTGAATCCATTAGCACAAGAATTGAATAATACGCTTGCCGGAACTGTTGCCGGAAGCCTTCTTTCAGATTTGGGAACGAGAATTTTCTTTCCGCGCGGAATTATTGCTCAGGGGGGAGAAGCGAAAATTTACGGAAAAACCGCAAATGCGACAATCGGAACGGCTTTAATCGGCGGAAAACCTGCAATTCTCGAGGCTGTCCATAAATTTGCTCCTGAATTGTCGGCTGGCGAGCTTGTTTCTTATGCTCCAACAGCTGGAAATCCAGACTTGCGCGCGCTTTGGAAAGAGAAAATTTTTGCGAAAAATCCTTCTCTCAACGGAAAAAACATTTCAATTCCTGTCGTTGTTCCTGGTTTAACAGCTGGAATTTCGTATCTTGCAGACTTGTTTATTGACGAAAATCATCCGCTTTTGGTTGCGGATCCGTCTTGGGATAATTATTCACTGATCGTTGAAACTCGACGTGGAGCAAGCCTTCATTATTTTAATATGTTCAAAAACTGCGGCTTTGATATTGAATCTTTCAAGGCTGCGATAAAAAAAGAAGCTGATGAAAATGGTTCTGTCCGAATCCTTTTGAACTTCCCTCAGAATCCGAGCGGATATTCTCCGACAAAAAAAGAAGCCGCTGAAATTGTTCAGGCTATAAAAGAAGTTGCTGAATCAGGCGCAAAAGTTCTGGTTTGGGATGATGACGCTTATTTTGGCTTGAATTATGAGGAAGATATTTATCCTCAGTCTCTTTTTGCCGAGCTTGCCGACATTCACGAAAATGTTCTTGCCGTGAAAATCGACGGTCCTACAAAAGAAGATTTTGCTTGGGGCTTTAGAACAGGATTTTTGACTTTCGGCGGAAAAGGAATGACAGACGAGCAGTACGATGCGCTTGTCAAAAAGTTGATGGGGCTTATTCGTTCGTCCGTTTCATGCTCTGCAACTCCGTCTCAGTCGCTTGTTTTGAAGGCGCTTTCCGATCCGAAAATCGAGGAAGAGAAAAAAACTTTCAGAAATGTTCTTGAAGAGCGTTACAAGGCTGTCAGAAAATTTGTTGAATCTCATAAATCTTCTGTTCTTGAGGCTTTGCCGTTTAATTCCGGATACTTTATGAGCTTCAATGTAAAAGGTGTTGACGCGGAAGTCTTAAGAAAAAAGATTCTTGAGACAAAGGCGATTGGAACAATTTCTATCGATTCAAAAACTTTGCGTGTCGCATTCAGTTCTCTTGATGTTGACAAAATTGAAACTGTTTACAACGCAATTTATGAAGTTGCGGAAACTTTTTAGAATTGAAAATCGGAAAATTCCTAAAAAATATATTTTTACTCGCCCTGTTTCCATATTTTTTGATTTCGTGTTCATCACGGAAAACAGTGGTAATTTGGACAGACAGGGCTGAGGTCGTTTCTTACGTTGAATATTTCAATGTGGTGCAGGATAAGGCAAAAGCAATTGTTGTTTACAAGGAAAATCTTGCGTCGGCATTTCCTCCGGCAAGCGATGAAAAAAAGCCGGATGTATTAATCAGTTCTTTTTTGAAAAATTCCAGAATAAAAAAGAATTTCGCTCCTCTTGAAGCAGTGCTTGGCCGGTTTCAGGTTGACACATCGCTTATTTATTCTCCGCTTCTTGATTTTGGAAAATCGGACGGAAAACAATATCTTCTTCCCCTGAGTTTTAATCTTCCTGCTGTAATTTTTGATGAGTCTAAAGCGCCTTTAGTTTCTGAAACTGGTCTTCTCGAATTTTCAAGGCTTAAGGAAACTTCAGTTGTGTTTAATGAAAAAAATGCCAGCGGAGTTTATACAAAAATGGGATTTGCCCCGTCTTGGAATCAGGAATTTCTTTACGAATATGTGAAAAGCCACGGCGCAAACATAAAAGAAAAGGGAAATGCAATTTCTTGGAACGAAGAAAATCTAAACAAAAGTGTTGAAGATCTTAAAAATTGGACTTCTGAAAAAAATACAAGCACTTCATCAGAACAGGATTTTTCGTTCAAATATCTTTATATGCCGGTAAGAAAGCAGGTTTTGTCTGGGAAATGTCTTTTTGCATATACAACAAGCGATAAATTTTTCAGTTTGCCGCAAGAGCAGACTTCAGAAATCGATTTTAAGTGGCTTTCAAACGGCGGAAAAATCTGTATTGAAGATGAAATAGTAATGCTTGGTGTTTACCGGAAATCAGTAAACACAAGAAATGCCTTTGACTTTATAATTTGGCTTTTTAACGAGGACACTCAGAAAAATCTTCTTGAACGCAGCCGAAATATGCATCTTGATATTACTTCTTTTGGAATCTGCAATGGTTTTTCTTCTTTGAAGTCCGTGAATGAGCGAATTTTGCCTTCGTATTATAAAAATCTTCTTGGAAATCTCCCTGACGAAAGCTCGATATTGTGTCCTGAACCTTTGCCTGAGCGCTGGAAAAGCCTGAAAGAGCGCGTTGTGATTCCTTGTCTTTCTGATTCCACAAAAACAGATTCAGATGTTCAGCCGAAAACTATGGAAGAGCTTTTGTCAAGCTGGCGCAAGCAGTTTAATTAAAAAATCTAAATTTCTTTTCCTGGCTTCCGATAATGTGATTAGAGGTTGGGATATGGGCGCAGTTACATTAAATGCTTACAGCTACAGCGGAGTTATCACAGGCGGAAGCTCGAAACTTTATGTTCCGGTAAAACCGCAAAATTTAATTTATTCTCATTTTGAACATGTTGCAGGCGTTGCCGCAAAGCCAAATCAAGGCGGTGTTTCAATCAGTAAGATTCAGATTCTCAACTCTCTTTTGAATCAGCTGATTACGATGAAAGGGAAGCCGAAACTTGATGTAAAAACTGAGCAAGTTGATGATAAGCAGCTTGATTCTCTTATTCAAAACACGCAAACTCAAATTCAGACAAATGTTCAGGTAGCGCAGGCGACAGGATATGGGCTCGCTGGAGTACAGCCGCAGGCTGGCGCAATTTTTTCGCTTGATATTTAGACTAGAAAGAAAAAAGGATAAAACTGGAGAATTCGGGATTAAAAAGCTTGAATAAAAGCTGCTGATTTTCCAGTTCAGTCTGCTTTAGAAAAAAGCTTGCCGGAATAGAAATATCAGGCAAGCTTTTTTTCTTGTGAGTATCCTAGCTCCAAATCAGCCACAGAACTAAAGCCGAAGCGAATGTCGTCAAAATTGTGAAAGTTCCGCCGAGCTTTAGCCATTTTCCAAAACTCATAGGATGTCCTTCTTTTTTTACAATTCCCATTGCGACAACATTTGCGCTTGCTCCAAAAGGAGTAAGGTTTCCGCCGAGACAAGAGCCGATAAGAAGCGCAAACATGAAGAGCTCTCCATTCATTCCAAATCCGCGGGCCATTTCCTGTGCAACCGGCAACATAACCATAATGTATGGAACGTTGTCGACAAATCCTGAAATAATTACTGAAACGAGAAGAATTATGAAAAATCCTAAGAATTTGCTTCCTCCGCAGAAATTCACAAGGAAGTGCGCAAAGTCATCGAGAAGTCCGACTCCGGCGATTGCTCCGACTACGACAAATATTCCAATCAAAAAGAAAATTGTTTCCCAGTCGAGCTCTTTTATCAATTTCCATGTTTCAGAGCCATTTTTCCTTTGCGAGAAAACATACCACAAAATTCCTACGATGGCTAAAATTACAACAAAAAGTCCAGACGAGAATGACATCAAAAAAGCTGGAAGATTTTTTTCAAGAACCGGAGACGCAAATGAAAGGGATGCGAGCCCGAAAATCATAAGAAGCATTAAAATTCCTGGAAAAGCCGAAATGACGGGCTCTCCAGAAACGCTCGCTCTCTCCTTGAATTTTGCAAAAACGCAATAGAAAAAAATGCATCCTGTCAAAAGGCCTGCCTGAACGATAAAGAAAATCGAAAGTTTTCCCTGATGGATAAAAAAGTCGTTGAAATTATAGCCAGCCGCGGCGGCAAAAATCATGCTCGGCGGGTCTCCAACCAAAGTCGCTGTTCCCTCAAGATTTGACATAACCGCAAGACCGACCATAAACATTGTCGGATTCATTTTCAGCTTTCTGCAAAGCGCAAGCGCAATCGGCGCCATTACAAGAACGGTCGCAACGTTTTCAACGAAAATTGATATGATTCCTGTCATTGCTAAAATGAGAACGATTGCAACGCCTGTTGACGGAGCGATTGAAATCAGAAAATCTGCAATTTTAGTCGGAATTTTTGAATACAGAAAAAGAGAGGCGATTGTCATTGCTCCAACGTAAATCATCAAGACATTCCAGTTGATTAGCGATGAAAAAGCGTTTGTGACAGCAAAAATCCTTGACGGAACTTCTGCTGATTCTGCCGGAAAGATAACTCCAGGAAAGATAACTCCTAAAACAACGCAAAAAACGGCCGCAAGACTTGTGAACCAGACTTTTTTTTCTTGAAACGCAATCACGAGAACATACATCAGAATTGCGATTCCCAAAACAACCCATTTTAAAATATCCATAGCTGAGTCTCCAAATAGTCCATCAACTTTACCATAATTTACGCCGATATTTAAGTAATATGAAGAAAAAAATAAAATTCCGTATCGTTTATAACGCTCCTGTGACTTTGACTTTCTCGATAATCTGTACGGTGTTTTTTTTGATTGATCATTTTCTTCTAAAAGGAAATTTTACGCTTTCGTTTCTTTCGGCGCCGGCTTGTCCTAAAGTTGAAGGCGGTTTTAATCCTTCAAACGTTGCTCATTATGTCCGCCTTTTTGTTCACGTGCTTGGCCATACAGACTGGAATCATCTTCTTGGAAACCTTTCTTTTGTTTTGCTTTTAGGGCCTTTGCTTGAAGAAAGATACGGCTCGAAAATGCTTTTGCTGATGATTCTTGTGACTTCTCTTGTGACCGGCGTGATAAATGCCTGTCTGATTCCATCTCAGCTTTGCGGAGCGAGCGGAATTGTTTTTATGATGATTGTTCTCGCTTCAATCACAAAAATTGAAAAAAACGTGATTCCGCTTTCGTTTATTTTTGTTGTCGCTTTGTTTTTTGGAAGGGAATTTTTAAATTCGCCTAAAATTCATGGCGTTTCTACAATTGCCCATGTTGCGGGCGGGCTTTGCGGATCAATGTTTGGCTTTCTTGTTGCTCCGAAATCTTCCCGCTCGAGAAAAAAGAACGAAGCTCCAGAAAATAATTTGAAGCAAAATGATGAATCTAAAAAGAAGAAATCCGGAATCTTTGCCAAAAAGCAGAGCAATCCGGATTTTGAAGATATGGAAAATAATTCAGATAGACAGAATCCTTCTCAAAAAAATTCGCCAAGCGATAGCGATGAAACTGTAATCGGCACGCTTGACTTATGATTTTTTGACGAAATTATTTCTGGTGATTTTATTTTGTCACATTGAATTTGAAGAAAATGCAGTCTCCGTCCTGAACAACGTAGTCTTTTCCTTCCTGGCGATATTTTCCTGCCGCTTTGATTTCAGATTCTGAGCCGTATTTTTTCAAGTCGTCAATTGAATAAACTTCGGCTTTTATAAAACCTTTTTCAAAATCTGTGTGGATAACGCCTGCGGCTTGAGGAGCTTTGTCTCCGTTGTGAATTGTCCATGCTCTGCACTCGTCTGGACCGCCGGTAAAGAAAGTTCTAAGCCCCATAAGGTGATAAGCTGCGCGGGCCAAAACGGTAAGGCCGGATTCTTTTAGTCCAACGCTGTCCATAAATTCTTTTCTGTCGTTGGAATCTGTAATGTCTGCCAAGTCAGATTCGAATTTTCCGCAGATTACAACTGTTTCTGATTTTTCTTCTGCCGCGATTTTTTTGACCGATTCAACGTATTTGTTTGTTCCGGAAGCGATTGTGTCTTCATCAATATTGCAAACAAAAAGCTGAGGTTTGATTGTCAAAAGATGAAGATCGTAGATTGCAGTTTTTTCTTCATCTGTGAGTTCTGCCTGGCGCGCGCATTTTCCGTCCTGCAAAAGCGGAAGAATTTTGTCAACCGCTGTTCTGTAATGCTCGAATTTTTTTGCTTCTTCCTTTCCAAGTGAACGGATTTGCCTTGTAACTTTATCTTCGCGTTTTGTTATTGTGTCGATGTCGGCTTGGCAAAGCTCGTAGTTTATTGTAAGAATATCGCTTTCTGGGTCGATTGGAGCGTCCGTCTTTGCGTCTTCGCGAACGTGCTGAATGTCCGGATTGTCAAAGCAGCGGACAACGTGAGCGATTACTGAAGTTTCTCTGATGTTCGCCAAAAATTGGTTTCCAAGTCCTTCGCCTTTTGAGGCGCCTTTTATCAGACCTGCAATGTCAACAAAATCCACAGTCGCATAAACCTTTTTCTTTGGCTGAAAAATTCCCGCCATAAAATCGAGCCGCTCGTCAGGAAGCTCCACAACACCCACGTTCGGGTCAATCGTGCAAAAAGGATAGTTTTCAGCAGGGGCAGGAGATTTTGTCAGAGCTGAAAAAATTGTTGATTTTCCAACGTTTGGAAGTCCAACGATTCCACAAGTTAATTTCATATTTTGTTCCTTATAAAAATTATTTTAAAATGTTATGGCGAAAAACGTCACTATTATAGGATTAAAAGGCTTTTTGTGAAATAGCGCAGAGAATCTGTCTTCTTATGAAATTTCTGCGGGAGAGTTTGCCTTTGGAGAATTTTGTCCTAGAAGTTGCTTTCCCAATCGTCTCCGAATTCATTTTTGATTTCTTCTAGCGCTTCTTTGTCGCCAGATTCGGCCGCGTCATGAAGCTCAAGATAATAATTCTCATATCTTCTTTCCAAGTCTGCATCTGATTCATCATCAGAATAATATCTTTTATGAAAATTTTGTTCTTTTCTGTGATTTTTAGGCGCTTCATCGCCAGAGACGGCTTTTGAAAAAAAGATAAAAGTCAGGAAAATTGGAATAAAAAAAATCAGAAAAATCATTTTTTTCTCCTGTGTTGTCTGTTCATTATACTTCGGAAAATAAAAAATTCTATTTGATTTGATTGCGGCGGCAGGGCAAGTGCATTACAAATTCTGAAAGATTTTGAGCAGGCGGCTTTTTCGTTTATGCAAAGAGAGCTTTTATGGCTGTCTAGAAACCATTGAAAATTCCATTCAATTTCTTTTTTGGGCGCGTTTTATCTTAAAAATCCTATTTATTGCTAGGTTTTTATCAAAGTGATATTATTCTACCCAGATTTCCAAAACGCTCTTTTACATAGAAGCCTATAGAAGTCAAAAAGTTTTTTGCCGGAGGACTAAAAATGGCATTTGCATTAAATCTTTATCCAATTACTTATATCGCTCGATACAACCCTGAGACTACAAAATGGGACGAGGAATGGCTTGAAAGCGACAAAGTTACTTATGATGAGCTTATGGCGATGAGCGAGGCAGACCGCAAGGCAGTTCTTGACAAGCGTAATCAGATGGGAATTCCTGCAGTTTCATACACTTCACAGTATGCATACGGTTGTTT
>CAVDRA010000018.1:0-14527 GCA_963611155.1 bacterium
GATGAACCATTCTTTGTCTTTTAGATCCGGATGGTAAACAGCGTTTGTTCCGATTACGCGGTAGAAAAGCCCGTCTTTGTAAGCCTGGTCAAAAAGCTCAATCGCGTTTCCCGTGAAGAACGGAAGTGAAATTGCGGCGATTACTTTTGTTGCGCCCTGTTCTTTCAAAAATCCCATTGCCTTAAGCAAAGTGCCGCCTGTTCCGAGCATATCGTCTGCAAGAAAAGCGACTTTGCCTTTTACATCGCCCAAAAGCTTAATGCTCTTTATGTTCGTGTTTTTTGCGTCCTGGGTTACGATTGAATAATCGCGCTCTTTGTAAATCATTGCGAGCGGAACTTTAAGACCTGTCGCATAGAATTTGTTTCTGTCGATTGCGCCTGTGTCCGGGCTTACAACAACTAAATCTTCCTTGTCAGGTCCGGAAAGATTCACAACTTTTGAAAGCTCTCTGATAATCTGATAAGAAGCATGAAGATTGTCGAGATAAGTTGTATTGAAAGCATTCACGATTTCGCGGGAATGAATATCAAGCGTGATAACGCGCGTAACGTGCTTCATCTCGTAAATATGGCAGAGAAGAGAAGCTGTAAGTCCCTCGCGGCTCTTCTTTTTGTGCTGCCGGCTGTATGGAAATGCAGGAAGAACGAGCGTGATTGATTTTGCTCCCGCCTGCTGAACCGCATCAATCGTAACAAGCAGAGTCATAACATGGTCGTTCACAGAAAATGTCACGAGATTTTTTCCGCCGTTCATAGGAATCGGAACGTGGTTTTCCGCATCCTGAAAAATATAAATATCCTTTCCGCGAACGCAGTCCAGAAGCTCAGCTTTCACTTCGCCGTTTGCAAACCATGTGAAACGTGTGTCAATCTTGAAATTCGGCACTCTGTATTTGTCAGTTGTTCCGCGCACTACGAGATCTGATGTCATCAGATCGTTGCGGAAGTTTATGTCCTGAACCAATTTGTCCTTGTCAAGATTATATCGCTTTGAAATTACGTCATTTTTGAGCGTAAAGCGATGTTTATACATATGGCGCAAATGCATAATCACTTCGTCTGCAAAAACTGCGCCTCCCGGACAAGCAATAACTCCCAAGTTGGTTGGTTCTGAATAAGGCATATTCCTTCCTCGTAAAAAAATTTGCCATCATTTTATCTTTTTCATGAAAACTAATCAATTAAATTGAAAAAAACATCATTCTGTGTGGACTCACTGTTTTTTATGAAAATTTTAAGTTGTTTTTTATTTTGATTTTTATAAAATAATATTGTTAATATTCATTTTAAGGAGTTTCTTATGAAATCAAAACTAAAAATCATTTTCGCGTTGCTTGTCTGCGGAATTTTATCTTCCCTTGCGTTTGCCGCTTCAAAAAGCGATGTCGCGACATTCTTAAAAGAATACGAAACATTTGTTGTTGCGACTGAAAAGGCTGCGTCAAAAAACGATCTTGCATCTTTGACTAACCTGAGCGTAAAAGCCGCTGAGTTTTCAGAAAAGGTCGGAAAACTTCAGGCTGACTCAAGCGCGTGGACAATTGCTGACTTGCAGAAATACAATGCGCTGACACAGCGCTACACGACGGCTGTTTCTAAGATGTATGGAAAAAGCTCTAGTTTTTCATTCTGAAATTCAATGATTAATAGAAAGGCTCTGCGGTTTTCTTGGACGCAGGGCTTTTTTTATGCCTGCGGGGTAACTTTGCTTTTCGTTGTTCTCAAAAAACGTAAAGAAACAAACTGCATGGAGATGATTTTACTTTTATGCTATAACATTCCGTATGAAAATGACATTGATGGGGACAGGAACTAGCCACGGAATTCCTGTCGTTGCCTGCAGCTGCCCGGTCTGCACTTCGGACGATCCACGCGACAAGCGCTACCGTTGCTCTGCGTATATCGAAAATGAAGATTCTCATAAAGACGGAGAAAAATCTTTAACGACAAACATTGTCATTGATACAGGTCCCGAATTTAGAATTCAGGCTTTGGAAAACAAAATAAAAAGGCTTGACGGAGTTCTTCTGACCCATTCCCATGCGGATCATTGCCACGGTCTTGACGATTTGCGTATTTTCAGCTTTAGAAAACCTCCGGAAATGAATTCCTCGCAAAATGAAACTTCCTCTTTAAGCCATAATGACGCAATTGCTCTTGCCGCAAGCGAGAATTCGGCGCGTGAGACTCAGGGAAGCGGGCTTCCGATTTATGCGTCTTCGAGCACGATTGAAAGCCTCGTTTTTAGGTTTGCGTATATTTTTAACACCGTTGTTTCCGGCGGAGGAATTCCAAAACTCAATCTGATTCCAGCGGATGAAAATTCATTTTCAAATCCTGTGAAAATCGGCTCTGTTGAAGCGGTTCCCGTTCCTATGATTCACGGTAGCATGGTTGATTACGGCTGGGTTTTGCATTCAAAAACTAAATCTGAAGATGGAAAATTTCATTCAATCGCTTATTTGACAGACTGCAACCTTATCAGTGATGAGTCTCTTGAAATTGTAAAAAAAGCGTCAGCTGGGTTTGACAGTGTTCTTGACCATCTTGTGATTGACGCACTGAGAAAGCGACTTCATCCTACTCACTGCAATTTTGAGAAAGCTCTTGAGTATGCGGATAAAATCGGCGCAAAACATACTTGGCTCACGCATATTTGCCATGATAATTCACATGTTCAAATTCAAAAATTTATTGATGATAATCTTGAAAAATACAGAAATCTTAAGAAAATTGTGGGGCATGGCGGAAGCGTAAGTCCGGCATACGACGGGCTGGTTCTTGAAACGTTTTAAAGTGCAGAAACATTTTTATTTTTGGGTTTGACAGTTTTTCTGCTATTGACATAAAACTGTAATTTTTTTATATTGTCTAAACTTATTTAGCATTATTTTTAGGTAGGTATAGAATCATGTCTAGAGTTTGTGAGATTTGCGGAAAAGGTTCTCAGCATGGCAATAGAGTTAGTAAATCATATAACCACACTCGCCACACTTGGAAACCAAACATCATCAAGGTAAAGACAGAAGATTTCGGAAAAACAGAGACTTTGAACGTTTGCACACGTTGCTATCGCTCAGGATTTGTTACAAAGAAAATTTCTGTAAGACCTGAGAACATGGCGACAGTAGCTGCTGTTAACTAATCTAATTACAGAATTAATCTTTACGATTTCTAAAGGTTAGATGAACCCTGCCAGATATACTCTGGCAGGATTTTTTTTGTCTTTTTTATTTCTACGGACAAAAACATTGACCGTTTTTTTTACCGCATGAATTTTCTTCCGGTGCTTTGGAAGCACAGAAAGAGCCGTTTTTTTCTGGGCAATGGAAAAAGAGGGCTGTTATTTTTTTGTGTAAGTTCTTTCGATCTCTTGAATTTGGTCGCGGATTGCGGCTGCCTGTTCGTATTCAAGGCGGTCTGCGTAGTCGGACATTTCTTTTTTCAGTGCCTCGATGAGCTTTCTGCGCTGTTTTGCGTCGAAGAGATTCGCGTTCTTTTTCAGAACTTCAAACTCTACTTCAGTGTTTTCTTCCGCGTCTTTTTGCTTTCTTGTGAGAATGTCTTGAACCGCTTTTGAGACTGTGTGCGGCGTGATTCCGTGCTCCTCGTTGTACTTTTCTTGAATCGCGCGCCGCCGTTTTGTTTCGTCAACAGTTTCCTTGATTGCCGGAGTCATGTTGTCTGCATACATTACAACAGTTCCGTTTGCATTTCGTGCTGCGCGTCCTGCAATCTGAATCAGAGAAGTTGTAGAACGCAAAAAACCGATTTTATCAGCGTCAAGAATTGTGATAAAGCTTACTTCAGGCAGGTCGATTCCTTCTCTCAAAAGGTTGATTCCAATCAGAACATCGATTTCGCCCGTTCTTAGAGATTTCAGAATTTCAACCCTCTCAAAAGTGTCGATTTCAGAATGAATATATTTTACTTTTAAATTCAATCCGAGCAGATAATCGGTTAAGTCTTCCGCCATTTTTTTTGTCAAAGTCAAAATAAGGCTCCGCTCGTTTTTTTCAATTCGAATTTTCACTTCTTTGTAGATGTCTTCCATTTGGCCTTCGGTCGGTCTGATTTCGATGATAGGGTCGAGAAGCCCTGTCGGGCGGATAACCTGCTCGACAACTTGAGCCGACTGCTTCAGTTCTTCCTTGCGCGGAGTGGCGGTAACATAAATCACCTGGTTTAGTTTTTTCTCAAATTCCGCAAATTTGAGCGGTCTGTTGTCAAGCGCGCTCGGAAGCCTGAACCCGAAATCAACGAGATTCTGTTTTCGGCTGCGGTCTCCCTCGTACATTGCGCCAATTTGCGGAACTGTAACGTGCGCCTCGTCAATTAGACATAAAAAATCATCTGGAAAATAATGAAGAAGCGTTGCCGGCGGCTCTCCTGGTTTTCTTCCGGAAATTGGTCCTGAATAATTCTCAATTCCTGAGCAGTAGCCCATTTCTTTCATCATCTCAACATCGTAAGTTGTCCGTGTTTTGATTCTTTCGGCTTCAAGAGGCTTTCCTTCAGTTTCGAATTTTCTGACTTGTTCTTCCATTTCAGCCATGATTCTGTCGGCTGCGGAAAAAAGCGCGTCATGAGGGACAACAAAGTGTTTTGCCGGATAAAACTGCATTTCATCAAGCTCTTCTTCGATTTCACGGGTTAAAACATTGAATCTTCTTATAGAAGCGATTTCATCAAAATCAAGCTCGATTCTATATGCGGTATCAGTCTCCATATAAGGAGGATAAACTTCGATGACGTCGCCCCTGACTCTGAAATTTCCGCGTTCTAGAACCATGTCATTGCGCTGATATTGAATCGAAATCATCGATTTTTCAAATTTTCTGGTGTCGAAAATCTCGCCTTTTTCTATATGAACGCGCATTTCCTTGTATAAGTCCGGCATTCCTAATCCGTAAATGCAGCTTACAGTCGCCACGACAATTACATCTCGTCTTTCCATGAGTGAATAAGTGGCTTTTAGCCGAAGCTCGTCTATTTCCTTGTTTACGGCCGCGTCCTTTTCTATGAAGAGATCTTTTGAAGGAACGTAGGCTTCTGGCTGATAATAATCGTAATACGAAACAAAATATTCTACGGCGTTATGCGGGAAAAATGACTTGAATTCACGATAGAGCTGGGCAGAAAGCGTCTTGTTATGGGATATTATCAAAGTAGGGCGTTGGACTTTCTCTATTATTTTTGCCATCGTGAATGTTTTTCCGGAGCCTGTAACGCCTTTTAGCGTCTGGTACCGGTAGCCCTGCAGAAATCCGCTGCTTAGTTTTTCTATCGCCTGTCCCTGATCTCCAGAAGGCTCATATGGTGAAACAACTTCAAATTTACGCATACAAACATTATATATAAGCGGATTTCTTTTTGTGAATCTAGAAAGAAAAATTTAAGATAAAATTAATTAATTTGACATAAAAATATTTTGTCGGCTATAGTAGTGGCTAATATTCACAGCTTTATGTGTAAGCTGAAATATTGTAAGGGGTTTCTTATGAAAATTGTAAAATTTATGGGCGCAATGCTTCTTTCTGCGGCAGTGATTTCTTCTCCTGTTTTTGCGAAAAAAGCGGCTGACCAGAAAACAAAGATTGAAATTGTAAACCGTCCTGGAATGGCTCTTGGAACTGCGATTCCGGATTGGGTCGAATCTGTTCTTGAAGGCGACAACAAAGTAATCGCAAAATCATTGAAAATAGACCAGGCTGAAAGCCAGATTTTCGTTTTTACAAATCAGGGAAATGATCTTGAATTTTTGAAGACATGGACTGATCAGGTTGATGTTCAGAGACAGATAGCAAACTCATTCTCTATGGCTGTCGGACAGAGCGCGAACGCTGTTTTCCAGGGAAACTCAGGCGAGACTGAGACAAAGAGAAACCAGGTTATTGACCAGACTGTAAAAGCTCTTTCTGCAATGGAAATCAACGGACTTATGAAAGAGGCTCAGTATTGGATTCAGTTCAAGAGACCAAAACAGGGCGTAAAAATCACAAAGAAGTCAAAGGATTCTGATTTCGACTATTACTATGAGTACTATGTTGTTTTCACAATGAACAGAGAAATCTATGACAGTCAGCTTCAGGCTGCTCTCGACGGTGTTGAAGACAACGCGTCAGAAACAGTATTGCTTAAAAAGGCTTTGAGTGAAAATCTTCGTGCTCCGCTTATCGACAAAACAGTTGACAACACTGTTGAATACGATTTTGGCGATGAAAAGTAATTTTTAGGAAAGACAATTAGATGAAAAAATTACTTCTTGTTATTTTTTCTTTTTTTATTGCTGCGGGAGCTCTTTCGGCAAAGGCAAAAAGAGGCGCAAATGCTGATTTGACAGCTTATTTGAACTCTTCCGATGCCGATGTGATTTGCAAAGATATTGTAAAGCAGGTTGTCGCTTCTTCGAGAATCGAGAAATTCTCAGAGAAAAATAAGCGGGATCCAGTTGTTACAATCGGAACAATCAGGGATGAGACTGGCGAATTTTTTGACACCCAGATTATCGCCAACAGCATGAAAACTGCAATCTTGAAAAGCGGCGTTCTTGAATTCATGGCGAACAAGGATGTGCGCGGTGAGATGCGCGAGGAACTTTTTGACCAGGCTGATCATGCGAATGAAGATAAGGCGGTTGCAATCGATGATGAGGATGCCGCTGACTATATGCTGACAGGCTCTGTAAAACTTATGGTTCAGAATTCTGGAAAACTTCAAGAAAGAACGTATATTGTAAATATCGAACTTACAGATTTGCATACGCACAGAACCGTTGATATGTTCGAGCCGAGCGATGAAGTAAAGGATTATTTGCATAAACAGCAGAAGGTTAAGCGTAAATAGATGATGAAGTTTTTAAAGGCTCTAGCGGTTGCTTTTGCTTCTGTTGCCCTTTTTGCTTCCTGCGCTTCTACGCAAGTTGATGATTCGGAGGCCGGGACAAAAGTCAAAAAAATAAAATATGATAAAACGGCTTTTGACTCAGCTTTCATGTCTGGAAATTACGATCTTTGTCTTGCCATGCTTGCTACAAGAAAAGAAGATGATGTTCTTAATGATATCGACACGTATATGATTCAATATCTTAAGAAAGACTATGTTGCCTCTGGAAGAAAAATTAATCAGACACAGTTTGATATGTCTCAGGTTTCAAACGGAATGACTGCCACAAAAGCAGTTCAGGCTGCGCTTGCCGGCGAGAATTCTGTTGGTTATTATGGTCCGACATACGAAAGAATGTTGACTTATTCAATGAAAGCTGTAAATAATTTGAAATCTGGTTCTGTTCCTGGCGCAAAAGGCGTAATGGATGATTTTACAGGAAACTACAAGTCTGAGATTGCTGCCTTGATTCAGCACCAAAAAGAGGCTGATGCAGTCAACTATGAAGATAACACACGGGCTGTAAAACAGTCGCTGGAAATGGCAGATATTGTTTTCGACACTTCTGCGATCAAGGAGCCTGCAGGCTCTTCAAAATCTTATGAAAATTCAGCTTTTCTTTCCTATTTAGGAACTTTGGTCTATTCTGCATACGGCGACAAAATTCATGCCTCCGATTTTGAAAAAGTTTTGCGCACCTTAAATCCAAATATAGATGTTTCAGAGGATATTTCCGTTCCGGATGGAAAAGGCCGGCTCGATGTAATTGCTCTTACTGATTTGATTGGAAAACGGAGCGAGTATAACACAGGGCTTGTTCCTGTCTTTAACACGGCGATGATAAATGTCAACTTTAAAATCGCTTATCCAGTATTTTTAGCGCAACAGCATGATATTTCTGTTACAAACGTTACTCTTTCTAATGGGCTTTCAAAGCAATTTGTTCTGATAGAAGATTTTGATAAAGCTGTTGAAATCGATGTCCTTTCTCGGCAAAAGGGAGCTTATAAGAGAAGTTTGACTAGAAATTTTGTAAAAAACGGTACGGCTGTCGCTTCTGCTTCGATCGCCCTTAAGCGTGGCGGGCTGACGGCTCAGGCTGCGGCTGCGGTTGTAAACAAAGCAATGATAAAATTCGTTGATATGGAAAAAGCGGATGTTCGGCAGGGCTCATATCTCCCGAACAAGGCTAGCGCTGCTGGCTTTACTGTTGCGCCTGGGACTTATTCTGTTGTTGTTGAATACTCCGATGGAACAAAGGATGAAATTAAAAATGTGGTTGTTGAGGCAGGCAAACCAACAATTGTAATTTCTGAAAAAATGAACAAAATTTCTGTGGCGGATAATGCAAATGCAAAATAAAACTTTTCCTTTCGTAAAATCATTTTTATGTGCTTCTTTGTTTGTAATGGCGGGCGGATTTCTTTTTGGAGCGAAAAAAAACTCTTCAAAGGAGCCTGTTGTTCCTGAATGGGTTTCAAGTCCGGCAAATGTTTATTCCCGGGATTCGTATTTGTTTTATGTCGGTGATGGCTCAGACAGAACAAAAGCTGAGTTAAGCGCTGTGAACGGGCTTTCTGCTATTTTCGGGCAAACTGTAAAGTCTGATTTTACATCATCGCGGAAGATGATTCAGGCAAAAGAAGACGGAAAAGTGGCTTCGACTTCTGTTACCGGTTTTAGCCAGGATGTCATGCGGTCTGTTGATTCAAGCGATTTGATTGGCGTTGAGATAAAAGATTTTTATTTTGACGGCACAACATGGTATGCGATTGCGCTTTTAGACAAGGCAAAGACTGCTGATATTTACAGCGGAATGATTGTGAAAAACGCAAAAGCTATAAAGTCGCTTCTTGAAGATGCCACAGCCGGCAAAAATACTCTTGAATCATATTCTGAGTATGATTTTGCCGCAGATATTTCTTTGGAAAACGAAAAGCATTATAAAAAACTTTCTGTGATAAATCCTGATGCGGCTGTTTCCTTGAAAGTTGATGTTCCTTCTGTTAGTGAAATCAACGCCCGGAAAATTGAGGTGGCAAAAAATATTCCGATTGCGGTTTTGGTTTCTGGCGATGCAAATGGAAGAATTGCGGCGGCTTTTACAGAAGCGATCGCTTCTGTTGGCTTCAGGACAAGTTTAAAGGCTAATGTCCGCTATGTTTTGACTTGCACTTTGAATTTTGAAAAATCTGCAACCTCAGACGGAAAAACCCAGCGTTGCCGATATTCATTGGATTCATTCATTTTGGATTCTGAAACAGACCATCAGCTTGTTCCATTTACGGCGAGCGGAAGGGAAAGTCAGCTTTCTTATCCGGAAGCAGAAAAGCGCGCTGTGAAAGCTCTTGAGAATAAAATAAAAAATGATTTTTCAACAGCGTTTTCTGATTATCTGAAAAATTCCACAGGCAAGTAAAAGCTTGCGCGTCGTAGCTGAGTTTTCTTTTTCTCGGCTAAATAGCTGGATTTTATGAATCATGGAGAAAAAATGAACGGCAGAAAAAAATTTTTATTTATATTGATTTCTTTTTTTGTTTTGCCGGGCATTTTTTCACAAGCTGTTGACTGGACTGGCAAAAGTTTTGGAAAAGAGCCGTCTCCGCAGTGGCTGATTGATTTTGTTCAGAAGAAAAATGACAACGCGCTAAGAAAGCATTTTGAGTTAAAAAAAGGCGATGTCATTTATTTTGGATATGGCGAGAAAAATTCCGAAGAATTTTCGAAAATTCAGGCGGAATTTGATGCTCTTTCAAAAATAAAAAATCTGATTTGCGAGAAAATCGGTTTCGACAAAAATGCTAGCGATGCAGTTACGATTTTCGGAACCGAGCTTCTTTATGTTTACTGGGAAGAAGATGAAAACGGTAAAATTAAAACTTATATCTTGTATTCTGTTTCAAAGAAAAATTTTGAGTGTTTGCTCGATTTCAACAGAAAAAAATTAAAACTGTAAAGATGATATGTTATATGCGAGTTTTTTTGATTGCTTTCTTTTTTTCTTTTTTAGGATTTTCCTGCTTTTCTCAAAATTTAAAATCTGGCGATTTAAAATCTGGCGATTTAAAATCTGACGATTTAAAATCTAAAAAAACAGCTTCTGCGATTGCCGAGATTCCTGCCGGGAAAAATACTCTTTTCACTTGTGTTTATTATTTTGATTCACTTGAAGAAGGCGAAAAAATTGCGGAAGAAAAATTTGGAATCAAAAATTTTTCCCGGTTTGAAAAAATTCCTTTTACAAAATTGAGACGTATTGTTCCAGGCGATAAAATTTCTGCTTATGAATTTGGAATGTTTAAAAGCGAAAATGAATTTTGGATTTTGAGAAATTTAGGCGACGGATGGCTCTGGGGAAAAGGTTTTTTTCTGTCAAAATGACAAAAATAATGGCTGTGTGTTATAATCAAAATGAATGAAACCTCGCCGTTTTCTTTTTGCGATTATTTTTATTTCAATTTTTATAAATTTATTCTCTTCATGCTCAAAAATTAAAGAAAATGCTGTTTTTGATTTCGGAAATTCGTTTTATTGGTCTTATTCTTCCGGGGACGAAAGCGTTTATGATGCAGAGAGGCGGGCGGAGTCGTTCTGCAAATTTGAAAGCCATAATGGAAGGAATATCGAACGGGTTGCAGGATCGAAAGAAAAATACGTTTGGCTTCGTTCAGTTTTTTTTATTCCAGAAGAGCTGAAAGGAATTTCTTTGGGCCTTGTGATTCCTCATCTTCATTTTGCGGGCGAGATTTATATAAACGGAAATTACGCCGGGAGCATGGGGCGTATGCCTCCTTTTGAAAAACCGCAAATGCATTCTGCCGGCTATTTTACTTTTCCTGTTGGCGTTTTGAATCAAGATGATGACAACGAGCTTATGATAAAGGTCTTGAGCAAGGGCCGAAGCTCGATTTCTGAGCATATTTATTTGACTGAAATGGATTCGGCTAAAATCCTTGCGAACCGATATAGCGCATTTAATTCAAAAATCTATCTGAATTTTGAAGGCGGAATGTTCGCCGTGGTCTTTTTATTTTTTTTGATTTTTATCCAGCAGAGAGGCAAACGCGAATATTTGTATTTTGCGGCCATAAATTTTATGAGCATGATTTTCCTTCAGCCGTTTTACGCCTGGGAAATGCCGTGGGCTTTAAGTCTGAATATTCCATACATCTGGTACGCGAAATTTTTCATTTGTATTCCTAGCTGTATTATCAGTTATTTTATCGCTTCGTTTTTGTTTGCCTGCATCAATATGCGGGAATCGAAAATTATTTTCTGGCTTAGACTTGCGATTTTGATTTTGTCGATTTTCTGCTGTGTTTGCGTTCCGAATTATGACCTTTTGGCACTGCTTACGCCTTATCTTATATTTGTGTTTGTACTTCAGATTTGCTTTGGATTTGCGGCGACAATAATTCAAATTTATAAAAAAATAAATGTAAGGCAAAATATTTTGCTTCTTTGCGATTTTTTGCCGTTCTTAATTTCAGTCTGCTTTGATTTTATCTTGAAAGACTGTTTTTGGCTTTTTGATCAGCCGTATTACACTGTTTTTGGCTGGCAGGGAACGATTATTGCTTTTCTTTCTATTTTGACAATAAAATTCACGAAAGTTTCTGCAAGAAGCGAGTATCTTAATAAGAATCTTATGCGCGAAGTTGATATTCAGACTCGGCATTTGTCTGTGGCTATGGAAAAGCTGGAACAGGAGAAGCAGCGTTCTGATATTGATATGGAAATGGCGGCGATTGTTCAGCAGAAATTCTTTCCATATCCGAGCAGAAAATTTCGGGGCTGGGATATTGCGACAAGCTATAGCCCGGTTTCAAAAGTTTCTGGGGACTTATACGATTATTATCATGGTGAGGATCATGACGGAACTGATATGCAGGGATTTTCTCTTTTTGACGTTTCCGGACACGGAATTTCATCCGGCTTAATCACAATGCTTTCGAAGGAAATTATTTTTCGCGCATTTCAGAAAAGTGTTGCTGAAAAATCTTCCCTGAGCCAGGCACTTTATGAGATTAACGATCAGATTATTGATGCGAAAGGCGACATTGAAAATTATCTCACTGGAATAATGTTCAAGATTGGCGATTTTGATCAAAACGATGACTGCAAAGTTGAATTTGCGAATGCAGGGCATCCGAATCCGATTCTTTTTTCAGTGAAAAGCAAGATTATTGCGGACATAAGCCAAGATCAGCAGCATTACGGTGCTATTGGAATCAAGGACATTGCGATTAATTTTCCTCAGCTCGATTTCACAATGGGAAATGATGATATTCTTGTCTGCTATACCGATGGGCTTACCGAGGCGATGAATTCAAGCAGAGAGCAGTTTGGCTCTGAGCGGGTGAAGCAGATTATCCGCGAAAATTACGCAAAAAGCGCGCAGTCGATTTTGGAAGAATTGATAGACGGTCTCTATGATTTTATCGGTGAAAATTTGCGTGAGGATGACATGACGATAATGGTCCTGAAACGCGAGAACAGCAGAAATTTCATAGAGGAGCTTTAAGGTTCAAAATGAAAATGTTCATTTTTGAAACTTTTTTTTGTCAAAACGGTCTAAAATAAAAGAAAGCATTGTTTCGGCGAATTCTGCCGGCTTTCTCATTGATTTGTCACAAGAGGAAAAAAATGACTGAATACAAAGTTTATCATGATGATGAAAAAAAATTTAATTTCGAGTCGATGGTTTATTTTTGCGAGGCGAATGATTCTAAAAATCTCTCGCTTTATAATTTGCTGCAAATCACTTCTGACGTTGCTGTAGAAGACTACAATCAGCAGGGAATGGGACGTGACATGCTTACAGCGAACAATTATGCGATTCTTGTCAGCCGGCAAGGATTCCGCTTTCATAGAATGCCGCGTGAAAACGAGCATTTTGTGCTGCGCACTTGGGAAGAAAAGCCAGAGCCGCTTCAGCTTGTGCGTGCTTATGAATTTGAAAGCTTGGACGAAAAATCAAAAGGCGAAAAGCTTATCAGCGGGCTTAGTTCTTGGATAATTGTGAATCCTGAAAGCCGGAGAATTGTTCCTACAAAAAATTTTACGCTGAGAAAACCGACCGATTTGCAGACCGAACATGACTGCTTAAAATACGGAAAAATCCAACAGCCAGAAAATCTTGAGCTCTTAGACGAACGTGTCATAAAATATTCTGATATTGACGGAAATGGGCACACAAATAACGCAAGATATGGAGCTTTTATCGCAGACGCCTTGCCGGAGCAGCTCAGACACGTTTTGTTCACGGATTTTAGACTGAATTATGCGAAAGAAGCGAAGCTCGGGCAGAAAATGGAAATTTTTGGAAATCTTAATAACGAAGAGAAAAAGCTTGTTATGATTGGGAAAACTGAAGAAGACATTTCATTTGAAGCTGAGCTTTATTGGAAATAAAAACCAGCTCGGGGCGTTTTTTTTGATTGCGTCCCGTTCGCTTCGAAGAGACTTGGTTTTCTTCAATGGAAAATCTTTTCAGAAAAAAGCGCTGGAAAACAGACCTGAAAAATCTGCTGCCTGCGCTTTTTTATTTATTTCAGCTGTCTAAAAACAAATTAGTTCTTTGCGCGTTCAACAAATGAACCGTCGCGTGTGTCGATTACGATTTTGTCGTCTGTGTTGCAGAACAAAGGAACTTTTACTTCGATTCCTGTGTCCAAAGTCGCTGGTTTTGTTGATTTTCCTGAAGTGTCTCCTTTGATTCCTGGCTCGCAGTATGTGATTGTGCGTGTTACCTGAATTGGAAGACGAACTCCAACTGGTTTTCCTTCGTAATATGTGACTTTTACATCGTAGTCATCATCTGGAGAAATGTAGCCAGCGTTATCGCCCAAGTAATCCTTGCTCAAAGAAATGTCATCATAGGATTCCTGATCGAGGAAGTGATATTCATCGCCGTCAATGTAAGAAAGTTTTACTGTTTTTTCAACAAGGTCAACTTCATCAAATTTTTCTCCTGCGTCAAGACCTAAGTCCATTGTGCTTCCTGTAACAATATTTGCAACGCGGAGTTTTGTGACCATTCCCTGGCGGCCTGATTTCTGTCCAAGCATCTTCTGTACGATAAGAGGTGCACCTTCGTACATGAAGGCTGTTCCAACTTTAATTTCGTTTGTCATCAACATAGAAATTACCTCAAAAAAATTAAGCTTTTATCTAGATATAGTATTGTTTTTTGGCGAACTTTTCAATATCGGAATTTTTTTCGCGTCATTTAAGCGTAAAATGCGAGCTAAGTTTGTCAATATATTCTAAAAGATGCTCGGCAAGGTTTCCGTTTGCTTGCAGGCTTTTTGAATAGCCGGAAAATGAATTTTTAAAAGAATCGCTTTCCGCTGAGAGAAAAAAGATTTTTTTAAGGAGAATTTCCTGCTTTTCAAAAAGTTCGGCAGAGGCTAGCTTTTTTGTGTTGTAATTTTCCCATGAATCTTTGAGCAATTTAAAATCGTCATTGGTGAAAAATGGCTTCATTCGCTCAAGAAGGGCCTCGACTTTTACAAGCTGATAATCATCATCTTGAATGTAGGCGTTCCAAATGTACGGAATCCCAGAAAGCGCCGCGCGGGAAAGGGAATCTTCGCCTCGGACAAAGTTAAAATTCATTTTGGTCAGAAGAAAATCCC
>CAVDRA010000019.1:0-14282 GCA_963611155.1 bacterium
TGTTAAAAAAATCGAAGCTGAAGTTGGCGTTGTAGACATTCTCGTAAACAATGCCGGAATCATTAAGAGAATTCCAATGACAGAAATGTCAGCAGAAGACTTCCGCGCTGTTGTAGATGTTGACCTTAACGCTCCATTCATCGTATCAAAAGCAGTTCTTCCTTCAATGATTAAAAAGGGACACGGAAAAATCATCAACATCTGTTCAATGATGTCTGAACTCGGACGCGAAACAGTATCTGCTTATGCAGCTGCAAAGGGCGGTCTCAAGATGCTCACACGCAACATCTGTTCAGAATACGGCGCAGACAACATTCAGTGCAACGGCATTGGACCTGGCTACATCGCTACTCCACAGACTGCACCACTCCGCGAAAAACAGGCTGACGGTTCACGCCATCCGTTCGATCAGTTCATCGTAGGACGCACACCGGCAGGACGCTGGCTCGACCCTGAAGAACTCGCAGGTCCGGCAGTATTCTTGGCATCTGACGCATCAAACGCAGTAAACGGCCACATTCTCTACGTAGACGGCGGTATTTTGGCTTACATTGGCAAACAGCCTAAATAAAACTGCGTACACGGATGTACGCGCGCACTCGAGCGAGTTTCGTAAGAAACTCGGACACTTTTTGACAAAACAGGACGTTTTGGCAGAAAAGTGCGCTTACATAGGAAAACAGCCTATAATCCCTGCCATTCTGGCAGGGATTTTTTTTGCGTTAGCGATTGTAAGGGCGCCGAAGGCGTTGTTTATTGACAGACACGCCGGTTGAGCATGCCGAAACCTAGTGGCTGCCAATAAACAATGGAGCGCTTTTGCGCGGAACCCTGAAAAGCGCGACGGCGACAGCCGGAACGCCCCAGCCCTTATAAAACTTCCCTATATAAAATCGGCAAGCAAAAATAACCTCAGCAAAAAATATCGGATTTATAAAATTCTCCGACCTTAAAACATCGCTCAAGATCTGTTATTCAAAAAACTCGCATTTGATTCGGCGATTCAGCTCTAAAAAAATCATTCGGTTATTTTCTAATTTTCTTTGAATGTTCTTTTTTATTCCTATTAAATGTTTTTGGTGATATGATATGAAAAGAAATTGCGCTTTGCCGTTAGGCTATGGCTGAAACACCAAAGCAAAAACACGGCATCAGTGCGAATAAAAAAACAATGGGGTTTATATGAAAGGAAATTTAATTGTCGGTCAGTCTGGCGGTCCGACAGCTGTTATCAACTCAAGTCTGGCAGGTATTTTCAAAACAGCTATTGACTGCGGCGTAAACAAAGTCTACGGCATGCTTCATGGAATCAAAGGACTTCTGGACAAGCAGTATGTAGATTTATCGGACACAATTACGTCACTGATGGCAATTGACTTGTTAAAGCGCACTCCGTCTTCTATTCTTGGCTCTTGCCGATATAAGCTTCCAGATGTTGATAAAGCTCACGAAGACACATACAAGAAAATTTTTGAGATTTTAGATGAGCTCGACGTAAAATATTTTCTTTACATCGGCGGAAATGACTCAATGGACACAATCCAAAAACTCACAACTTACGCAAGAAAAATCAACAGCGAAATAAGGTTCATGGGTGTTCCTAAGACAATCGACAATGACCTTGCAATCACCGACCATACTCCAGGATACGGTTCTGCTGCAAAATTCATCGCCGCAACAATAAAAGAAATCATCTGTGACGGAACTGTTTACGACTATCCGACAGTCACTGTCGTTGAAATCATGGGACGAAATGCAGGCTGGCTTACAGGAGCGACGGCTCTCGCAAAATCTGACGACTGCCCTGGCGTTGACTTAATCTATCTTCCTGAAAAAACTTTTGATGTTGAAAAATTTCTGAAGCGTGTAGACGGTCTTTTAAAGAAGGGGAAATCTATTGTCATAGCAGTTTCCGAGGGTATCAAAGTCGCCGACGGAAGATTTGTGTTTGAACTTGCCGCTGAGCATATCGAATTTGTTGATTCGTTTGGTCATAAGCAGATGTCTGGAACCGCGCAGTTTCTTGCAAACAAAATCACTTCTGAGCTGGGTACAAAAGCAAGAGCGATAGAGCTTTCAACTTTGCAAAGATGTGCAGCTCATATGTCTAGCCGCACAGACATCACAGAGGCTTACAATGCAGGCGGAGCGGCTGTAAAAGCGGTTTTCAACGGCGAAACTGGAAAAGTAGTTGTCTTAAAACGTTTTTCAGATGACCCTTACATCTGTATCACAGAAACTGCCGATGTATCAAAAATTGCGAATGTTGAGAAAAAAGTCCCTCTTGAATGGATTACCGATGATGATTACGTTTCAAATGAGCTGATTCATTATATTCATCCGCTTATACAAGCAGAACTCAGCCCAATCATGGTTGACGGGCTTCCACGCCATCTCGTCCTCCAAAAATAAAATCTGAAAAACTATAATTCGGCATTTTTCAGCAGGCGCTGTCAAAAAAAACTTTGACGGCGCTGTTTTTATTTATGCCGCCATCTGTTTTCAATACCTAAAAATCATTCTGTGAACCGCAATTTTTTTCAAAAATTGCAACAACGCATTTTTTTCATTAAAATATTTTTATATGAAAACATCAAAATTCTATATTTCAACACTTCGCGAAGCCCCTGCAGAAGCGGTAATCGCAAGTCACAAGCTCATGCTCAGGGCAGGAATTACACGCAAACTTGGAAACGGACTTTACACATATCTTCCTCTTGGACTCCGTTCCCTCTATAAACTTGAGCAGATTATCCGTGAAGAATGGAACAACACAGCAGAAGCACTCGAATTTAAACCAACAGTTATCGTTCCTGGCGACATCTGGAAAGAATCAGGCCGCTGGGAAACGATGGGACCTCAGATGCTCAAGGCAAAAAACCGCGGCGAACAGGACATGGTAGTTTCTCCGACAGCTGAAGAAGCGTTTACTGTGATTGTCCGCGATGCTTTAAGTTCATACAAGCAGCTTCCCGTAAACCTCTATCAGATTAACACAAAATACCGCGATGAAATCCGTCCCCGCTACGGTGTAATGCGCGGTCGTGAATTTATCATGGCAGACGGCTACACAATGAACGCAGATGATGCCTCTCTCGATGAATCTTACAATCTTTACGAAAAAGCATATTTCAGAATTTTTAAACGGCTGGGATTGAAAATCATTCCGGTACGTGCAGATTCCGGCGCGATGGGCGGTTCAGGTTCAGAAGAATTCATGGTTGAATCGGACGTCGGCGACGACACGCTCATCATCTGCCCGAACGAAAAATGCGGATTTGCCGCAAACGTAGAAAAAGCATGGTGTGCTTCAGACGAATCAACAAACAAAAAAGGCGAAAAACCTGCAAAAACTGACCTTCCTGTAGAAATGGTTGCAACTCCGGGCGTTTTCTCAATTGAAGACATGGAAAAATTCTTTGATGAATCACCAAAAATGTTCATCAAGGCGCTCATTTACCGCGTAATCAACTCAGCGCTCGACATGACAGGCGCAAGCGGCGTAGACAAATGGAAGAGGGTAGAAGACCCTGCCGGCGATTACTATCCGCTTTCTTACGTTTGTGTCCTTATCCGTGCAGATTTGGACGTAAATGAAGCAAAACTCGCAGCAACACTCAAGGCTTCAGAAGTTGTGCTTGCAGAAGCGGAAGAAGTTCTGGAATATGCCGGCGCACCACACGGATTTGTTGGTCCAATCACGGCAAAATGTCCGCTCGTTGTTGACTACTCAGTCGTAAAAGGCGGCGAAGCCATGATGCACGACGCAATTGCAGGTTCTGGCAAAGACGGCTACCACATCAAACATGTTGAACCGCTCCGCGATTTTACTCCATACATCAATGCGGATGTCCGCACAGTAAAAGAAGGCGACAAATGTCCTCTCTGCGGCGGTGAATTCTACACCCGCAAGGGCAACGAACTCGGTCACATTTTCAAGCTCGGTCACAAATACACAAAATCAATGCACGTAACTTTCCTCGGACAGAACGGCAAACCGCAGGAACCGACAATGGGCTGTTACGGAATCGGTGTTGACCGCACGCTCGCTTCAATCATCGAAAAAAACAACGACGAAAAAGGCATCATCTGGCCAATGTCGGTTGCACCATTCCATGTTTGCATCGTTCCAATCAAATATTCAGGCGCAATGAAAGAAGCCGCAGATAAAATCTACGAGGAACTTACAAAAGCAGGAATCGAAGTTTTACTCGATGACCGCGACGAACGCCCGGGCGTAAAATTTGCAGATATGGAACTGATTGGTATTCCGTTAAGAATCACGGTCGGCGACAAAAATCTCCCGAACGTTGAATTCAAACCGCGCGCAGCAAAAGAAGCAGAGCTCGTTCCAGTTGAAAAAACCGCTGAAAAAGCAATTCAGTTTGTAAAAGACGAACTTGCAAAACTTCAGGCATAAATTATCTATCAAAAATTTTCAAATTGAATGAAAAAACGGAGCCGCCTTAAAAAAGCGGCTCCGTCTCAATTTTATCCCATGTAAATAAAATAGGAATATCCGATGGAGTCAGCATTTTCAAAAAAAATCATTCTTTCGCTTTTGGCAATGGCATTTTGCTATGCCGCTTTTGCGCTTCCTGGAGTCAATTACCTTATTCCCGACTTGTCAGGACAATACGTTTTTTACGAGGACAAATCTTTCTCGCGAAAGTCATACATCGGAATTGTGTTTTATGACGAGTCAACTTACGGAGTAAGATATTTCGCGCCGTCCTCAGGAAAAAACTCTGATTTTAAGCCGGAAAAAGACATTTCAATTCTTTTCACTCTCAATAAAAACGAAAACTATGTTGAACTCACAGGAGAAAGAATCATCACCGCTGTAACTCCAGACGACACGGATCTTATCAACTATATTCATGATTTTCTCTATGAAATGGCAGCCCGCAGACAAAAAGCCGGAGATATAACAAAAAGAACTGAAATAAGCCAAGTTTATGAACAATTCGGAGGCGATGTCATAATTGAATATGATCCGCTCGTTCCTATCACAAATCTCGTGAAAATTAAAAACAGCGAAAAAACAGTCCTCGAAATTGTGACAGCAGGCCAGCTTATATCCTCTTCTGACTCTTCATTCAATGATTTCATGGATTTTCCGTCACTGAAAGACAAAAAATCAAAAAAGAAAACGATAAAAAAAGTCAGTCAAAAAGAATATTCTTTTTCAAACAATACAAACTCAATTAGCGCAATGCTCGACGAGAATTGGGAACAGAAAAATGATAACATCTGGATTTTGGGAAATTCCGCTATTCTTATGATGAACAGTCTTCCATCATTAAGCGAACAAGATTTTCTTCAGATAGAGCGCAGACTTGTTTTAAGCTCAGATCATGTTTATTCTGACTGGCGGAAACTTTCACTGCAGGATGAAAACGGGAGAATCAAAATAAACCAGATTTTTTACGATGATGAAACTGAGAATTTCAAGAGCGACTGCAAAATTCTCTACAAAGAGCCTGTATTTTTTGTTTCTCTGACTGCAAACACGAAAACTTACGACGAAAATAAAAAATATTTCTCAGACCTGATAAAATCAATCAGGCTGAAATAACTTAATTTCATCTAAAGCTCGCTCTGGAAAGCGGAGAGCCAATCCACACGCCTTCGCTTCCCAAATATTCCTTTTTTTGCCCCTCAATCAAAATTTGAACGCTGTCTACAGTGCTGTAGTTTGTAGCCGTGTAGACAATCTGCATAAGCTGCCCCAGGTAGCCTTCAACTCCGTACGAATTGAATTCAAACTCCTCGCTGAAATCCAAAGTTGCGACTCCGTTTTTCACAGAAGCAGAATAAAGTCTTGTTCCGGCCGGAATCAGAGTTCGGCATCCTGTAGAGTTTTCCAAATCTGTAGGTCCTTTCAAAAGTGAAATTATGCTGTTTGTAAGCGGTGAATCTTTTAATACGGAGCGGCTGACTTCTTTTCTGATGACAGGCCCGTCGCTGTCGATTGCGACAAAGCAAATTTTAGAAACAATCGTATTTGAAGTCTTTGATTCCACATTTTTCGGTTTTTTGCTGAAATTCGCCTTTTCCAGCTCGTTTCCTAATTTTTTTCCAGTTTTCTCAGCAGAATAATTTCTGTTTTCTTGAGTCTCAGTTTTTGAAGCCGCATCAGTTTTCTTTTCCTTTGCAGCTGCTGTCTGAAAACTCAAATCTGAATCATTTTTGATATTTTTTGAAGATTCATGATTTGCAGGTTCCTGTTTTTCAGTTTCTTTAAATTCAAACTGATTATCTTTTCGCAAATCCAATTTTTTTTCTTCTGAATTTAGCTTAATATTTTCTTCAGCTTTTAAATTTTCAGTTTTTTTCTGATTCTCGCTTTCCGTTTTTTGTTTTTCAGAAAATTCTTCTTCTGCGAAATCAAGAACAGTTTTCTCAGGCAAAATTTCTTTTTTATCAGATTTAGAGTCTTCAGATTTCAGAAAAGAAGGCGTTTTTCCAGCCAGCCTTTCAAAAACTCTTGCTTTTTCTAAATTCTTCTTGATATCGTCAGCCTTCACCAAAAAAACAATCACTAAAATTAAAAAAGCCAAAATCCAAATTGCCAGCCCAAGCCCAGTGCTTTTCCTGCGTTTTTTCTCTTTATCGCCCATATATCTTTTATTATCGTCAAATTTTATTGCGGTATGAAAGTCTCCGGCCGATAAAAAAAGAGAGATTTTCTCCACTTGTTCACAATTTCACAAACAAGTAAAATAGAAGAATCGATTTGTTTTAGGAGCAACTCTAATGGAGCAACATAAAAAATTTGATTTAATAACTTTTGGTGAAACTATGCTTAGGCTTTCACCGCCACAGAATGGACGAATTTTCAGAAGCGAGATTTTTGAGAAACACGCCGGCGGAGCAGAGCTCAACGTTGCTTCGGGAGTTTCTCTTTTGGGCATGCGGTCTGGAATCATCACCCGGCTTCCTAGAAATGAGCTTGGAACTTTCGTAAAAAACAGAATCCGATTTTCAAGCGTTTCAGATGATTTTATCATTTATGATGATTCTCCAGATGCGAGACTTGGAATCTATTATTACGAAAACGGCGCTTATCCGCGCAAACCGACTGTAGTTTATGACAGAAAACATTCTTCTATCACAAATATAAAGCCAGAGGAAATTCCTGCTGACATTTATGGAAAAACAAGAATGTTTTACACTTCAGGAATTACGCTTGCGCTTTGCGAAAACACACGGACACTCGCAATCAATCTTATCAAGAAATTCAAAGAAGCTGGAGCAAAAATCGCCTTTGACGTTAATTACCGTGCGAATCTTTGGGATGAAGAAACAGCAAGAACAACGATAAAGAAAATTCTTCCTTATATTGACGTTCTGTTTGTGTCAGAGGAAAGCTGCCGTAGAATGTTCCAGATGACAGGAACACTCGAAGATATGCACAGACAATTCTGCAAGGACTATCCAAACATCAATATTATCGCTTCTTCGATGCGTGAGGTAATCAGCCCGAAAGTCCACTCTTTCACATCTCTTGTTTATTCAAAGCAAGAAGACAAATTCTACACGGAAGAGCAATATAAAGACATAGATGTTGTAGACAGAATCGGCTCTGGAGATGCTTACTGCGCCGGAGTTCTTTTCGGAATGTTGAAGTACAACGATCCGAAAAAAGCGATGGAATTCGGAAACGCAACCTGCGCCACAAAAAACACAATTTATGGCGATCTCCCGCTTTCAGATTTCAACGAAATAAGCGCAATTATAAAATCTCATCAGACAAAAGGCAAACAGTCTGAAATGAACCGATAAAAATAAAAAACTGCGGAGCGGACAAAATTTCAAAGTCAGCACCGCAGTTTTCAGTCGCCTACTCATTTTTAGGCGCACGAATATTAAAATTACAGACCTTTTATTTAGCGAGTTTCCTGCATTCATAAAGGATAATAGCCGCAGCCTGAGCTACATTAAGACTCTCAATCGGCTGCTTTTCATCATTATTAAGGTCGGTCTGCCACGGAATTATAACCCGCTCATCACAGTTTTCTCTTACAGTCCGCGAAATACCATGCTCCTCATTTCCAAGAACAATCAATGCAGGCTTATTTTTGCTAAGCTCTGGTATCTTCTCAACAGGGATTTTTCCGCGCACATCAGTTCCAAAGCGAACCATTTTTCCCTTCATTGAGACAAGCAGTTTTTCAATCGAACGGATTGAAAAGATTTTCACATGCTCCATTCCACCCTGCGCAACCCTGTAAGAGCTTGTTGTTACAGAGCTCTGAGCTTCATCAAGAGGAATTACGATATTTTTAAAACCGAAAAAGGCCGCGCTCCTGACTATTGCGCCAAGATTATTTGCGTTTCCAACACGATCCAGCAAAATTGCAGATTCTTTATTATGAAGCCAATCATCAGTTATTGCCATATTCAAATGAGGAATCTCAGGCATCTCAATCATTGCGACAACGCCCTGATGATGAACAGTTCCGCTCAGTTTCTCAAGCTCTCCTTCTGGAATATTATTGTACGGAACTTTATTTGCAGCAAAATATTTGAAGTCATCTTTAAAATCCATCATTCTATCACGAGTGTAATAAAAACGTGTGATTTTATCTCTGTTGCACTTTACAAGCTCTTTTACAGCGGCAAACCCGCAGACAGCAAGTTCATTTGTATATTTATTTTTCATATAAGTGATTTTACCTAAGAAAGAAACTAAAGTCCATTATCCACAAATTGTGGATAACTTGTTGATAAACAGTACAGAAAATGTTTAATTTTCAAATCAAGGCTGTGGAAAAGTGGCTTGTTTTCAACTATTTTTCCACATTTATACACATTTTTTCAACAAAATTCAGACTTTTTTCCACATCTACTGTCATAATAACATAGAAAAAACAACAAACACAAAAACTGTCACTTCAAAAAAACTTTTATCAGATGAATGTACACTCTAAGTGCAACTAACAAAAAGCCCATAAATCCTTTATAATTAGGTTTGTTCAAGACTCTAACACGAAGGAAATTATGGGCTGTTACAGGCATCTTAGCACAAAAGAACGAGAATTGATATACCTATTACTGGAGCAAGACTGTTCCTATGCAGTAATAGGAAAGATATTAGGAAGAAGCAAAAGCTCCATTTCAAGGGGGATAAAGAGAAATATTGGAGATGATGGCTTGTACTTTCCTTCGGAGGCTACAGGAAAATACAAGGATAGACGAAAAAAATTGTCATGCCAGATACAAGCTTGATGATCCAAGACTCTTCAGGTTTGTAAAAGATAAGATATTCAACTTCCAGTGGTCCCCAGAACAGATAGACAACAGGCTGAAACAGGAAAGTAGCAAATTGTCCATAAGCTACACGACAATCTACAGGGGATTTAAGGCAGGAAGATTTGACTATTCTACGTCCCAATCTGTAAGAAAGGGAAGCAAAAAGCTCAGACACAAGGGAAGAAAGATTCACTACAGTCATGTACAGGAGAAACAGGGACGATTTCCCGTAAGCAATGACATCGAAGACCGTCCGATATCTGCAGAAACGAGGTCAAGACTTGGACATTGGGAAGCGGATACTGTAATCGGAAAAAAAGGTAAGAAGTGTCTTCTTACTCTGAATGACAGAAAAAGCAGATTCCTAATTGCAAGGAAATCTGATCGCAAGACTGCAGAATGCATCAATGAGCAGATGATAAAGGCTCTTAAGGGTATGAAGGTAATGTCAATAACACCTGACAGAGGAAAAGAATTTGCAGGACATGCAGAAGTCACAGAAGCATTGGATGGAGTGCAGTTCTATTTTCCAGGACCACATCAGCCATGGCAACGTGGAACAAATGAAAACTCTAATGGACTCCTTAGGGAATATTTTCCCAAGGGATCTGATATTGGAGACTACAGCAGTGCTCAGATAAAGACTGTCGTAGATAAAATCAACAGAAGACCGAGAAAGTGTCTGAACTGGAAAACTCCTTATGAAGTTTTTTATGGATTTTCGTTGCACTTGACTTGACAATTCATCCATTAAAAAAAGCACCTAGCCAAAAAAAAGCGGCAGATTGCTCTGCCGCCATTCTTCAGCTTAGCCTAAAAACTATTTCAAAATGTTTCTAGCTATAGCTGTGTTGATTCCTTCCTGCTCCCAAGCTTTTCCGCCCATCTTGTTGTTAAATTCAGCAAGCCAAGCAGCCCAGTTCTCTTTTGTAAGCTGGCGAGTTCCGTTTACAAACTCTGCAACGCCCTGCTCGTAGAATCTCTTCAAGTCAGCATCTGGATTTGGCATAGCAAACATTCCTGGGCATGGTGTCCAAGCCTTAGACTGCATCTCACGAAGAGTCTTAAGAGCAGACATTTCTCTTCCCTGTGGTGTGTACCAAGTTGGATAACGAGATGTAAGTTCTGCGTCACCGTTATAGTATACCATATTGCGCATCTGTGTTACAGGAACGTTCTCTGCCTTGTTATATGCTTTTGAAGGATCTTTCAATCCGTTAGTTGTTGGAACTTTTCCTTCAAGAACAAAGTTAACACCTTCCTCTCCCCATCCAAGAAGATAGTATCCGTCAGTTCCTTTGTCATCTTTTGACATCCACTCAAGAAGACTTGCAATCAAAGGAAGTTTTCCCTGTTTAGCAGCCTTTGCAGATACACAGTATCTTCTGTATGCAGTTGCATAGTTTCCAACAGCAGACTTTCCTTTTGGTCCTACTGGAGGATCAATTACAATCCATTCTCCGTTCGGGAAGTTGTTATTGAATGGAGTATAGTTTGACTCAGAAGCAAAAGCAGCGTTCTGCTCACGCATAATTCCGAAGCGTCCCTGTTTCCAAGCAGCGCGATAATCATCTTTTTTGTAAGCAAGCCAGTTAGGATCGATTACTTTCTCATCTACCATTCTCTTTACGAATACCATTGCATCATAGTATTCAGGCTTGTTGATGTTAAGACCAGCAGTTTTCTTTGAAGACAAGTCCCAAGTTCCTGCTACACCAAATGCACCGAATATCGGGTCGAAACGTTTTCCAAGACCTTCATTTGTTGATCCGAGCTCAAGATATGCTCCGTATCCGTATGTATCAGCCTTGCCGTTTCCATCAGGATCTTTTTCTGTGAAAGCGTGCATTACAGTCATAAATTCTTCTGTTGTTTTCGGAACAGAAAGACCAAGCTTATCAAGCCAGTCTTTGCGGATGAGAACACCTTCATTCTTTACGATAGAACCTGGCTGTGAAAATCCATAAACTTTCTTGTTAATAGTAGAGTTCTCAATAGCATCTCTGTCATAAAGCTTTTTTGTGCGGTTTGGCATCAATCTGAATGCTGATGAAACATCAGCAACAAGTTTCTGAGCTACAAGGTTTTTGAAAACATTGTCTGAAGCCATGAAGAGATCTGGCAATGTGTTAGCTGCTCCAGCAGCATTGATTTTTGTATCCTGGTCGCCTTCTGATGATGGCAACTGAGTCAAGATAAGGTTGATTCCAAGCTCATCTTTGATTCTTTTATATCCAACCCAATCTTTCGGAACTGGACCTGCTTCTGATGCAGCTGCACCATACCAAAGTTCAATGTCTACAGTTCCATCCTTGTTCTTTTTTGCACTAGCAGAAAAAGCCTGGCTAGCAACTGCAAGAACCAATGCAGAAACTGCAAGATTCTTTACCAATTTTTTCATTTTTTCCTCCTTATTGAAAATCATGAAAACAATTTCAATAATCACCTGTTTTGCAGATAATTTATTATACATAAAAAACAAACAGAAATTTTTAAATTTTCCGCCCTTTTGCATAAATAATACAACCTTACGTTTTACAAAAAATTAACAAAGTGCATTTTTAAGTTAAAAGAACGAAAAAAAATGACGGAGAAAACAACGTTCTCCGCCATAAAAATAGTTATGAAAACTATTAGCCCTTTACAGAACCAAGCATAGTTCCTTTTGTAAAATATTTCTGAATGAAAGGGTAGGCAAGCATCATCGGAATAGCTGACAAGAATACAGAAGCAGCTTTGATAGACTGTACTGAAGCCGTTCCAAAAGCGTTTACATCCAAAGTCTCATTCATTGAAGATCCGAGAAGAATGTTGCGAAGCAAAATCGGCAAAGGCTGCAAGTAAGACTCGTTCAAATAGAGAAGCGCATGCATAAAGTCATTCCAGAAACTAACTGCATAATACAAACCAATCGTCATGATGATAGGCTTTGAAAGCGGAAGAATGATAGAAACAAGAACATACCATTCAGCAGCGCCGTCGATACGAGCCGATTCTTTAAGAGATTCTGGGATTCCCTCAAAAAAACCGCGCATAATCAAACAGTTATAAGTTCCAATTGCACCAGGCAAAAAGATAGAAGCCAAATGATTTGTCAAATGAAGGTTTGTTACAACCAAGTAAGTCGGAATTACACCGATATTGAACAAATACGGAACAAGAACAAAGTAGTTTAAAATCTTGCGTCCTGGCAAATCCTGAACAGACATACAGTACGCCATCGGAACTGTCAAAAACAAAGCTGTTACAATACCGAACGCCATGATTTTCATAGAGTTCCAGAAAGCAAGGATAAATCCGTTATTTCCAAGAAGTGATTTATATGCGGCTCCATCCCATTTCCATGGCATAAGAATAAATTTGTCAAAAGTCGATCCAAGATAACCGTTTGGTGTCACAGAGGATGTGATTGTGCTAATCATCGGAATTGCGATAATCAATCCAACAAAAATAAGGAAAGCGTTTACCACAATGTAGAATGTGCGGTCTCCCGCTGTAAGTTTTACTGTCTTTGGTTTAGTCATTTTTTCCCTCGAATTACAAAAGTGAAGAGTCTGTCAGTTTCTTGACAACTTTGTTAGAAATCATAACAAGAAGCATACCAATAGCACCTTTGAAGATACCAACTGCAGTCGCCAAAGCAAACTGGAATTCAAGAAGACCCTGACGGTATACCCAAGTATCGATAATATCAGCAACTGAATATACAGGAACAGAATACAACATAAACATCTGGTTAAAACCAGCATCAAGAATTGTTCCCAGCTTAAGAAGAACAACCGTTACAATTACAGGCTTAATAGAAGGAAGCGTTATATACCATACACGCTGAACAGCAGAAGCGCCTTCAACCATCGCAGCTTCAAACAATGAAGGATCAATTCCCATCAAAGCGGCAATAAAGATAATCGCAGCCCATCCCATCTCTTTCCATGCATCAGAAACGATTACAATTACAGGAAAAGTATGGATGTTTGTAAGAAAGTCTATCGGCTCTCCGCCTGCAAATTTGATAATATCATTTACAAGACCATCACCTGGAGCAAGCAAGATAAGCAAAATACCATACATGATAACCCAAGAAAGGAAGTGAGGCAGGTAAGCCAAAGTCTGAACAACCTTACGCAAAACATTATGCGTACACTCATACAAAGCTACCGAAAGAATAATCGAAAGCGGAACAGAAATACAAAGTTTTACCAAGCTATAAAGAATAGTATTTCTTAAAAGCTCGCCAAAATAGTAAGCATGGATAAAAGTATTGAAATTATCAAAACCAATCCAAGCACTACCCCAAACACCGTTTACCGGTGCAAAGTCTTTAAATGCAATCTGACCATTAACGATCGGCCCATACTTCAAGATAGCATAGTACACAGCCGGAATGATAAGCAGAGCATAAACCGAAAAGTGTCTTTTGATGTTTTTCCAAAGATCCTTCTTCGGTGCGTTAAGAACAGTTGTTTCTTGTACGTTCATATCTAACCTCAGTTTATTTATTTTAGCGTTTTACACGCAAAAAATACTTGTGTTTTTTTGAACAAAACAGTCATCTTATATAACTATTTTGAACGAATCTTTCCTGGCGGAACTCCATAAATTTTTTTGAATACACGGCAAAAATACGCCTGATCCTGAAAACCGGAATTCTCGGCAATCTCGTAGATAGTATCGTTTGTTTCAAGCAGCATTTTTGTGGCAATGTAAATTCTGTACCTGTTCAAATACTCCCAAAGAGAAAGTCCAATCTCCTTATGGAAGATTCTCGTCAGATAATCTTCACTGACGTGAACTGTATCCGCAAGCTTCCAGCGGACTATCTGCTGCGGAGCATTCTTATTTAAATAAAGAATCGCCTTTTTGACAAGGGCACCTGTATGAGGAGGAAGAATCTCATCCCCGTTCAGCACCCCCCGAATTCTCTCATCAAATTGCTCTGACTCGGCGGCGCCCCTGTTGCACAGAATAATGCGCGGATGTGAACAAAGCATCTCCACCTCTTTTTCAGAGTCGATTGTATCAGG
>CAVDRA010000020.1:0-14267 GCA_963611155.1 bacterium
GCGACATCTGCTCTGGAAGAGCTCAGGCAAAAAATGAGATTAACGGATACCGCGAAATCGCAATATTCAAAGACGGAGTTACACTGTAATTTCCAGTAAAAACTAAAAAGGCCCGGAAAAATTTCAAGTTTGATACACTGAAAAACTTCCGGGTCTTTTTTTTGCCTATAAAATCATTCCTTAAAAATCATTTTTCAGCCGCAAGTTTCTTATGCATTTTGCAGGAAAGTGTTTCCGCTTCAATTTTAAACACGCCGACACGGTTAAGCATAATTGAAGGAAAATGCCATTCCCCTTTTTTCGTTGAATTAAGCATAATCTGGTTGAGAGCGTGCTTTTTCTCTTCATTATCCTCTATTTCATAAACATTGCCGTCGCTAATAACACTCGCATAATATTCACTGAATTCGCACGCGCTTTCAGCAGATTTTGTTCCAAAATCAAAGTCAATCTCAAAGCCTACATTTCCACCTTTTTTTATCAGAGAAAATTTTCTTCCGTCCCTTGCTCCATGAAAATAAAAAATAAATTTTCCGTCTTTTTTCTCAAATCCAAAATTCACAGGGACAATATAAATATGTCCGTCATCAAAAAAACCGACACGCATAATTTTCTGAGAAGCCAAAAAAGCTTCAATCTCCGATGAATCTGTTATTTCCCGTTCTTTTCTTCTCATAACGTCTCCTTTTTTTTCAGGCGTTGCCTGCCTTTGGCAGGCCGGGGCTTTCGCCGTTCCGCTCTCGCTACATTCCTCGCAGGCAAAATTTAAGGGCGCGCTTCGGAACGCCTGCGGCGCGGCTACACCCCCTAACGCATTTCCGGCAAAAAGTTATTTCAAATTTATAAATCAACCTTGAATAAAATTCCATTTCCCAAAACAGAAACTTTCAAGTCATGCCCGCTGTTGAATGTGTGAAGCCATGGAACAAAAAAACCGACCGCCGATCCAATCGCCGCGCCAGTTAAAACATCTGTCATAAAATGATTTCCGCTCAAAAGCCTAAGAGCAGATGTTCCAGCGGCAAAAGCATAACTTCCGGCAATTACAGGATATTTCCACACGGAATCAGGAAAATATCTTGAAAAAACATAGCTTGTAAAACTAGCCGAGGCAAACGCTATTGTTGTATGTCCTGACGGAAAAGAATTCGCATAGTCGCCTGAATCAACATCTTTTTCAGGCCAAGTTGATGAATCATAATACATATAAGGACGTATTCTATTAACACAAAGCTTTGTAATCTCTTTTATTCCGTTCGCAATCAGAAGAGTTTCCGCATACATTATTCCCTCCGTAAGCCATTCGCTCTTTCCTGAAGGAATCAGCACAAGAGGAGTTGCTATGGACGCAGCAAGCAAAAAATCCGCAGCCTTGTCTTTTGAAGCTGAATAGCTATGCATAAAATAGCGGTCAAACGCATTCACATCATCTTTATAAAAAATCTCGTTGCTGTACTCAGAGCAATTCAGTTTTACAATATTGTCCAAAACAAGATCTGCTCCCGAAAGAGCCGCGCCGCTTCCAAAAAGAATAGCATCTGCAAGAGGATTCAGAGTAAAAACCTTTTCTTTTTCTGAAATCCCGTTAAATTTTTCCGAAGAAGCTCCAAAACAAACAAAAAACACTGCCGCAAGCAAAATAAAAAAACGCTTCATGTTTTCGACTTTACAAGAAACTTTTGTTTTAAGTCAATCTTCTATACAATCGGCGTTTTTCGTAATAAAATGGGTAAAAATCATAGGTGAAGCAATTCACTCCAGGAGCAAAATCAAATGAAAAAATTCATGGACGAAAACTTCCTCCTCGACACAAAAACAGCGCAGGAGCTTTTCAAGGCTTGCAAAGATGAACCTCTTTGGGACTATCACTGTCATCTTATTCCTTCTCAGATTGCTGAAAATAAGAAATTCAAGAACCTTACAGAAATCTGGCTTGGCGGCGACCACTACAAGTGGCGTCAGATGAGAACTTACGGCATCACTGAAGACTACATCACAGGCGACAAACCTGACTACGAAAAATTCCTTAAATGGGCTGAAACGATTGAACATTTAATCGGCAACCCTCTCTACCACTGGACTCACCTTGAACTCCAGCGCTACTTCGGCATTTATGAACCGCTCACCGTTGAATCTGCTCCGCGCATCTGGGAAAAGGCTAACGCAATGCTCCAGACTGAAGAACTTTCTGTAAAGGGAATCTTCAAGAAGTTCCACGTTTACGCTGTCGGAACTACAGACGACCCGATCGATTCCCTCGAATATCACAAGGCAATCGCTGCGGGAACTGCACCTATCGGCAAGATTGAAACAAAAGTCCGCCCGTCTTACCGCCCGGACAAAGCTCTGAACATCAACCTTCCTACATACAAAGACTACATCGCCAAACTCTCTGAAGTTTCTGGAATCAACATCAAGACTTCTGACGACGTAATCGCTGCCCTCATCAAACGTCTCGACTACTTTATCGAAAACGGCTGCCGCGCTTCTGACCACGCCCTTGAATATCCTCCTTGCAAGGTTGATACTGACGCAAACATCGATGCAGTTGTTGCCCGCGCCCTCAACGGTGAAGTTATCTCTGAAGAAGAAGCTGAAGCTTACAAGACAAAGGTTCTCGTTGCACTCGGACGCGCTTACGAACAGAAAGGCATCGTTCAGCAGTGGCACATGAACGCTATCCGCGACAACAACAAAGCCATGTTTGCAAAACTCGGTCCGGATACAGGTTTTGACGGCTCTCACGACAAACCGATGGCACAGAATCTTGCAGGTCTTCTTTCTCTGATTGAAGCTGCCGGCGGCACTCCGAAAACAATTCTCTACACCCTCAACCCGAAAGACTACTACACGATCGGTACAATCATGGGTTGTTTCCAGGGAAGCGGAATTAAAGGCAAAATCCAGATGGGTTCAGGCTGGTGGTTCTGCGATCACAAAGACGGCATGGAACAGCAGATCAAGGTTCTCGGTAACCTCGGCATGATTCCTGCCTTTGTCGGCATGCTCACAGATTCACGCTCATTCCTTTCTTACTCACGCCATGAATATTTCAGAAGAATTCTCTGCAACATCATCGGTACATGGGTAGAAAACGGTGAATATCCGAACGATATGGAAATGCTCACAAAAATCGTAAAAGACATTTCATTCGGAAACGCACTCAACTATTTCGGTAAATAAAAGAATAATACACCTAACGTTTGTTAGTATAATATTGTTTTTAAAACCAGCCCTTTGGCTGGTTTTTTTTTGCAGAAAAACAAACAACAATAATATTTACTATCGTTAGGCAATAGTTTTCCACATTTTGTTATAAAACTGTGGAAAATTCTAACTAACGTCTATAAGTTTTAAACATTTTTTCCACTTTTCCATAGTTTTTAAACAAACTAACATTTGATTGTTGAAATTCTTAACTAGCAAAATAATTATCTTTCCAATAGAATTATTTTATAATGAATTTAGGAAAAAAAATTATCACTTTGCTGGCGGCTTTTTTTTCTCTCTCTTTTCTGTTTTCATCAGAATATCCGAAATCGCTTTCAAAAGAAGCCTTGATTTCAATTGTAACTATTAACTACAGTAAAAAATCATACAAAACAATTTTTTCAAAAGTTTCGTTAAGAATTTACGACAAAAGAAATAATTTCGATGAGCTTATAGACTTTGCTTATTTTAAAAACTTCAACGACCCATTTTTTTTAATAAATTTTTATTTTCAAAATCCGAGAGCGTATATTGTTTCATCGCCTTTTACTCAGTCAATTATTCAAGAGAAAGATGCAGAAATTACAGATATTGTATTGAATCTTTCTTATGGAGAGATTATTTATATTTATGATTTTTTAAAAAATCTGCACGATAATTTGAAAAACTATTCATACGACTATGATATCCAAAAAAACAATTCATATACGCACATTGCAAAAATCTTGAATGATGCGAGCGCAAGCACCAATAATTTAAGCTCAAAATATTCTTTCTACGATTACTCAAGAAAACTATCGTTAGTTTTTAAAAATATAGATAAAACAATTTTAACACAAGTTTTTTCAACAAAACAAATAGAAACGTCGCACAATTCAGATTTATATAAATTTTCACTACCAAAAGTTAGTAAAACTAAAATAATTTTATTTTCTTTTGCAGTTTTTATAATTATTCTTTTTACTTTACTACCGAACATTAGTTATTTTCAGAAAAAATCATACATCAATTCATTATTCAGAGTAGGGGAGAGTTTTGATTTTCTGATTATGTTTTTTTCAGGCTTAGCAGGAACTGTAATACTTATTCAGGATTTTATCTCACCGCAGAGCCTGTTCAGGAACAATTTTCAGTTTCTATATCTTTTGCCTTCTAATATAATTTTAGCATTCAATATGTATTTTCATTTCATTACAGAACGGGTCCATCGTATTTATTGGCGTACAGCAACATTTATTATTCCCGCCTATATAATTTTCGCATGGATAAGTCTGCGCGAAATTCCATTTACAGATATTTTTATGGCGTCTCCAATTTTTATACGTTCAGCATTTTATGCGTTCATAGGATATATAAAAAAAAGCCAGACATCTTTAAATAATGAAGTCTGGCATAAAAATGATAAAATCAAAAATGGATGATTATAAAACTATTTTTTTACTTTTGTAAGCTCTACATCAAATGCAATATAAGCGCCGCCTGGTATAACCCCTGGAATTCCAGCCTCGCCATAAGCCTGATTTGGAGGCAGAACTATTGTTCTTTTTTCGCCTAGTTTCATATCTTGAACCATAATATCGAAACCAGGAATCATCTGCCCGGCAGCAGTCGTAAATTCAAGAGGACCTCTTCCTTTAGACTGATCAAAAACCTGCCCGTTAACAAAATATCCTTTATATTCAACCGCAACAGCCCTTTTTACGCCGATCTTGTTTCCAGCGCCTTCTTTTGTTGTCTTATAATAAATTCCGTTCTGATCTTTGCTGAATTCAGGGAATTTAGATTCAACTTCCCTGATTCTAGCAGCAGCAACGGCTTTCTTCGCTTCTTCAGCCTTTTTCGAAGCTTCCGCAGAAAGCCTGTCAAAATCAGCTTGGGTAGCAGTGAATTGTTCAGCAGCTGCTCCTTGACGAACTATCGTTAGTTTAATTATTTTATCATTTTGCTCGACACTGTTGACAACATTTTGGCTGTCCCCATTTACAACCTGGCCAAAAATAGTATGCTTGCCGTTGAGCCAGTCAGTCGGAACATGTGTAATAAAAAACTGAGAACCGTTTGTTCCAGGCCCTGCGTTAGCCATTGCAAGATAGCCAGGCTTATCAAAAACTAAGTCATCTCTGCACTCGTCAGCAAAACGGTAGCCAGGACCGCCGCGTCCAGTTCCTTCCGGATCTCCGCCTTGAATCATAAAGTCAGAAATAACCCGATGAAAAGTAAGACCGTCATAAAAATGTTTGCCTTTTGCAGCATCCAAAGTGCCTTCTGCAAGACCTACAAAATTTGTTACTGTAAGGGGAGTCTTGTCATAAAAAAGCTCCAAAACAATAGGTCCCTTAGATGTTTCCATAACAGCGAAAACACCGTCTTTTCCTTTAATCGCGCTTAACGACTTTTCCATAGAATTGCATCCTCCAAAACTGATTGCCAGGCAGCAAAAAACAGCTGCAAAAATATTTTTTTTCATTTGTTTGCTTCCTTTACAAACCATTTATAAATCGAATCCACCCGCGAGTTGAACGAATCAAGCATCATATTCTCGAACAGCGAGATCCGAGGATAATTCGCCTGAACCAGAAGATAAATCAGATAATATCCGTCTTCATCAACTGCAACGAGATTTATTTTTACATTATGAGCTTTCGCCGCTGTTATCGGGCCGAATTTCAAAGGCTCGAAATTATCAAAATAAACGCTAACTTCCTTCTTGCTTTGCCTGTACAAAAGCTGGTAATAGCATTTCCCGAAAGAATTGTCATCCTGCATACAGTAAAGAATTTTTCCGTCAGCAGATCCTTCAGTATCATCCGGGATAGGATTTTTAGTTTCTTTTGAATCAAGAAGACAAGCTTCGTGATACAAAACTTCCCATTTCTTGTGCCGATTTGAATAATACTCAGTGCCTTTCATCGTCGAGATAGAGCGCAATATTCTAGAGACTTTTTCTATAGAAAGATCTGTATTTTCATTCAAAGCTTTCTTATCAAGATAAAAAAGCTTCTCAATCGTAAGGCACGGTTTTTCCGAAGATGTCCAGCTGTTTACAGCGAATTCTGAAAGCTTAGTCTCAGGAACTAACGATAGTTCTACCTTATCTTTAGCCAGAAAGACATTTTGCATTTCTCCAGAAACCTTTAATTTTTCAAAAACCTCGGAAGAAATGCAGTCTGCAAAGGACAAGACAGAAAAAGAAAACATATAAAAAATAAAAAATAAAAATCTTTTCATTTTCTGCCTCAGTCAAAATTTATTTTGAATTTCACCTCGAACAATCCTAGAAATTTCCCTTATAAATTACGCGGACCTGCTTATAAAGACCTTCTCCCTCGCTTTTTGTCTCAATATCAGAAAAATCATTAAGCGTAGTATGTATAAGACGTCTTTCAAAAGGATTCATAGGCTCAAGCAAAATTGAATGCCTAGTTGAGCGAACTTTATCAGCAGTGTTGTACGCAAGGTGAACAAGATTCTCCTCCCGTCTAACCCTGTAGTTTTCCGTATCAAGAATAACGCGAATTTCCTCATACCCAAGATGTCCGGCATAAACATTCGCCAAAAGCTGCAGCGCATCAAGATTTTTTCCTTTGCGTCCGATAAGAATCGAAGAATTTTCCGACTTCATTTTAAGTCCGATCTTTCTTTCCTCACGGAACATAACCTCAACTTCAGCCCCATATCCCATCTTAGAAATAACTTCTTTAACAAAAGTTACCAATTTCTCCTCAAAATCACCTTGCGGAGCAGGATCTGCCACAACTCTCTTTACAGTCTCAGCCTCGTCATATTTTACGCCGGGAGTAGCTTCATCAGTATGCACCCGAATTTTGACATATCCTGACTTAAACAATGTTTTTTTCTGAGTCTCGATAATCTCAACATCAAACTGATCGCTTTCAAGCCCCAATTCCGAACAGGCTTTCTCAATCGCATCTTTTTCAGTTTTACCTTCAAATTCGTAAGTCATTTTTATCTCCTAATACAACAAACGCTAGCACTATTTTTTATAACAAAAAAAATAACTACCTACCGTTTGTTTTTATTATATTTTACTTTTTCCTCTTCAGCTTTTCCTTTCATCATTTTATTGATCACAAGCTGCTGGCCAAGCTGGAAAATATTGCTCACAGTCCAATAAAGAAGAAGTCCGGATGGAGCATTATAGAACAGGAAGAAGAATAAGATTGGCATTCCATACATCATCATCTTCATCTGCCCCGCGCTCTGACTAGCCGCCGTTCCACCATTTCCTGTTATTTTTCCGAACAAAAGCTGTGAAATCACATAAATTACAGGAAGAATTCTGATTGTATTCCAGCCAAGAATAGGGAGAGAATGCGAAAAAGTTTTTCCGATATGATCACCTGCGGAAAGATCATCTATCCAGCCAGGAATAAATGCGGCTCCCCTGAATTCAAAATAATTATTGAACAAATTGTACATCGCAAACAAAATAATGAACTGAAAAAGCAAAGGCAGGCATCCGCTCATCGGATTGTATCCTATCTCCTTATACATTTTAGCAGTTTCCATCTGCATCCGCTGAGGATCATTCTTGTATTTTTCCTGAAGCTCTTTCATTCTTGGCTGATACTTCTGCATCTTCTGAGTCCCCTCAAGACTTTTCTTTGTGATAGGGAAAAGGAGAAGCTTTAGAATAATCGTAATAATAATAATTGATACGCCCCAGTTTTTTACCAGCTTATATATATTTTCGAGACCGAATTTAAGGATAACTTCAAGCCAGCTCAAAAATCCGGAAGTGTTCAAGCTGTCATCAAGATGTGAACCGTTAATTTTCCATGCGTTATTTTCCGGAAGATTGTAGATTTTAAGCTCTTTCTCATTTCTTGGACCAACATAAATATAATAACTATCGTTAGTCTCTTTATCAGTGAGAGGCTTTCTCTGAACCTTTATTTGCGCATTCGCATAATCTCCAACCTCAACAACAGATGAATAATTTATAGCAGAAAGCATTTTTTCATTATCGAAAGGATAGATAATCATCTCGAAATATTTTCCAGCGAGAGCAGCCCAGGTCCATTCACGGTCATATTCTTTAGACTGTTTTTGCCCGAGAATAATCTTTTTTGCCTTTTGCCCGTTATATGAAATAAACTGGCGGTTTTCATAGCGGTTCTGTTTCGCGTTGAAATAAGGACCAATCTGAGGAGCAGTCCGCAAAGTATACGCGGCATTTCCAGACGAAAGGCTCTTTGAAAGGGAGTCGCCGTCAACTCTAACATCAAGCCTGAATATATAATCGTCCTTTTTGAAAGAGTATTCCTTTACAAGCGTGAATTTGTCTGAGGTTCCGTCAGAATTTCTGATCTCATAATTCTTGTAAAAACCGATCGTGTAATCGTCGATTTTTTTTACATTGAAAATATCATTTATAATTTCATTTTCGTATCCGCCGAAAGAAAGCGAAAACGCGCGGTTTGCGTCAGAAACATTGTCAACCATCTCAACACCTTTTCCTGTGTCGCGGTCAAAATTTTTCAGGTTGCCTTTCTCGTCTTTCCCGATAAATTCGTAGCCTACAACGTCTCCGCCGCGGTTTGTGAATGTAACTTTAACCCTGTCTGTCGTGATTGTGAAATTTTCTTCAGAAAGAATCTCATCCGGATTCTGCTCAGCAACAACCTCACCGAGAGCGTTTTTTTCAGGCGCTAAATTTTCGTTCTGAATTTGTCCGTTCTCTTTTTCCACATTCTGCGGGGAACTTTTCTCTCCTGAATTGCTGCCAGGAAAGAAAAAAGTCTGGACTGCAAAAAATCCAACAAGAACGACAGTTGAGAGCGAAATAGCCCAAATTGTATTCTTCTCCATTTTTTACTCCATTTTTTTACTAGAGATAACTTTTAAAGATTATTTTCAAGGAACAGGGTCGTATCCGCCCTTAAACAAAGGATTGCATTTTAAAATTCTTTTTGAGGAAAGACAAAGACCTTTTACCGGACCGTATTTTTTCAAAGCCTCGATTGAATACTCCGAGCATGACGGATAAAACCTGCAGCAGGCAGGCTTCAAGGGAGAAATGAATTTTCGGTAAAACCGGATCGGCAAACACAAAACCACAACAATAAAATGTTTCATTTTGAAAATAACCCGGCTTTTGCAATTAATGTTTGAAATTGAACACACCGCGTGCGGAACGAGTCTTTTTCGGCTGACGGATAAACTAAAAAAAGCATATCATAGCCGTTGTTCAGGTGTGCTTTTATTTTTCGGTAGGTCTCTCGGCTAAACCGCTTTGCACGGTTTCGCTGAACAGCGTTGCCAAATCCTCTCGGAAGAGGAAATCCAACCCTATTATATTCTAGCTCATTAGGCATGAAATATAATTTTGCGCCTAATATGCTAACTTTTTTTCCTTTTGAAAATAGTCTCTTAAAATCAACAGGACGCTTTATATGTTCAAAACGTCTAAAGCATCCTGTCTCATCAACGCTAGATTTTTCCAAATCTGCCTTCTTTTAAGAAATCGAAATTAGTATTTTTTGTGCTCATCGCAAACCGAAAGCTTCTTGCGGCCTTTAGCTCTTCTGCGAGCAAGAACAAGGCGTCCACCGCGTGTTGCCATGCGTGCACGGAATCCAAATTTTCTGTTTCTTTTAACTTTACTTGGTTGATATGTTCTAAGCATACTGAACATGTCTCCTTAACAAAATGAAATTGGTAACAATCCTAAGATATTTTTACTAAAAACAAAGTTTTTAGAAGTTTCCCTTTATATTCCAAAAAATATATCAAATTTACTGATTACAAGTCAACATATCATTTTTTAATCTGTCAAGAATTTTTCGCAATTTTTCTGGCATCTCCTTTTTAACTTCTTTCTCAGGAGGAGCCGGCTCATGCAACTTCTCAAATACAGCCTGCTCCCGATTGAGCCTGTCCTGAAATTTCTCATTTATCTTGCGGATTTCACTTTCATTTTTCTTGTCCTGAAGCTGAAAATCAGTTCCTTTAAGCCTAAACGCAAGAGAGGAGATATTCACGCCTGAAATACGGCGGTTCAAACCTGTAATTATGTACTTCTGATAAATTTTGATTGTCTGAATCCAAGCCGGATGGTCAGCCTCAACAAGAAGAATCTCATTCTTCAAGTCTATCACTCTCGAATGGGAAGCCAAATTTTTCCCAAGATTCTCGCCGTTTCTTCCGTTAGACTTTATAGACTCAACAACAACCCTCCAGTATTTCAGAATACTGTTGCTCTGCTCAATTTTCCGCTGCTCAATATTCACATATGCAGCCTCAATCATCGCGGAAGCTCTGACAATATTCTCTTCATTCGCCATCAGCGCAGACTCCTTTTTCAATTCTGTAAACTCTTGTTGTGCTTCTTTTATATCTTTCGTAGGGCTCCCCGGGCAGAAAAGTGCAGAACAGCTGGTCATATGGCGGAAGCATGGAAGTAACGCTTTGTCTTTTGTCCGGGTCAAGCTCGAGAAGCACATCGTCCATCAACAGGACAGGCTTTTTCTCATTTATCTGGGTATAATAAATCGCCTGAGAGAATCTTAAAAGTATCGCAAGGAGCCTTCTCTGCCCGGTAGATGCGTTCGGAACAAAATTTTTACCGCCGCGCATAAAAACAATTCTGTCGCGGTGGGGACCGCTCATAGTAGACTGTATAATCTTGTCCATTTCTCTCTTTTCATGAAGAATTGACAGGGCAGCGCTTATGTCAACTTCGCCGCCGGCATTTTTCCAGCTAGGAATATAAGCTATTGAAACACCGCCAATTCCAGTTATCTTCTCATAAAGATTTCCAAAAATCTGATTGAATTTAAAAATCGTAGATTTTCTTTTTTTCTGAATCTCAACACCGTTCTGCGCAAGCTGCATATCAAAGACGTCAAGCATCTCATATTTTTTTTCTCTTAGACAAAGATTTCTGCTTTTCAAGACTTTTTTGTAATTTCTATTAAGACTCACGTAGAGAATATCATACATTGAAAGGCACTGGTCAATAAAAAAACGCTTTTTTTCAGGTTCCCCTGTAGCAAAATCCAAATCTTCATGGCAAAAAAGAACACAGGGCATTGTGTTTATAAGCTCTTTCCGGTCCTTTATCGATTTTCCGTTCTTGTCTATTTTTTTTTTCTGACTGTCATAGGAGATAAAAATATTATTTGTGGCTCCGTTTTCTTCGCGGTAAAGAGTCCGGATGCTGAAATTTTTCTCTCCGTCTTTTACTATTTCAACATCAGAACGGGTCCTGAACGAATTTCCGTAAGCTGAATAATAAATTGACTCAAGAAGATTGCTTTTTCCTTGCCCGTTCTCTCCGACAAAATAAATTTCCCTTGCAAGCAAATCTATTGTCGAGTTCTGCAAATTCCTGTAGTTGACATATGAAGCAGTGAGAACAGGCATAAAACTCCTATTACTCTACAGACATCGGCATGATGACATGAAAATAATCAGAAGCAGGCTCCGGGCGAAGAGTCACAGCTCTCAAGACCTCTGTGAATTCAAATGTTATATACTCGCTGTCCATCACCTTAAGAGGGTTGTCTATGTGCCTATAGTTCATTGCGATTGAAACTTGCTCGCCATCAAACTGGCAAGGAATTTCCTCTTTTGCGTCTCCGAGGTCGGTGGATTTGGAAGTGATGGAAAGAGATCCAGGAGCGACATCAAGGCTGATTCTTCCAGTCTTGTCAATCATAATTGAGATACGCTTTAACGCGGATACAAAATCGCTTTTCAACACAGAGAATTTATGCGCCTGATGCTCAGGAATTACTCTTGCATAGTTAGGAAACTGTCCATCGATGAGAGTCGCTGAAAATTCATAATTTCCGAATTTAAAGAAAATCATCTTGTCGACAACGGCTACGTTGACATTTCCCTCGTCAGATGCGTTTTTTGCGACAATATTCAGAATCTTAGGATGCACAATCGCGGCAGGAAAATCAGCTACGCCTGAAAGGACATTCTTCTCGGCATACGCAAGGCGTCTTCCGTCTGTAGCGACAAGAATCAGCCTATCCTCTTTTTTCTCGAAAAGAACACCGTTCATGAAATATCTTGTCTCATCCTCACTTACAGCGAAAGTTGTCTGAGAAATCATCTGCTTAAGCTCTTTTAAAGGAACCTCAAAAAAAGAGACTTTCTCAGCGATTGCAATTTCCGGAAATTTGTCCTGAGATGTGCAGTTAAGCTGATACTTGATTTTTTTTGCAGTATGCTTGATTACAGCGCAGGTCAAATTATCTTTCTCAACAAGATTGAATTCGATTTCTCCCTCAGGAAGAGCTGAAAGAATGCTCATGAATTTATCGCAAAGAACTGTTGTTGATCCTTCTTCCTCAATATCTACCGGAATTTTTGTCTGGAAATTTACTTTTATGTCAGTGGCCTTAATAACAAGGCTTCCTGATTCTGCAGTCAAAAGAACGTTTGAAAGAACTGAAAGCGCATTTTTTGTGGAAATGATTTCCTGTGCAATTGAAATTTCATTTATCATGGAATTTCTGTCAAAAGTAAATTTCATTTATTTCTCCTATGCTTTTTTATCCGCTTATGCTGAAAAACAATGTTTTTTTAGCATTTCTTTTTTATTTATTCACATTCTTATATACATTTAAATTTTAAAAAATTTAGTAGTAGTAATAATAAGGCTTGTGAATTTGTGGATAAACGTTGTATTTCTTTGTATTGCAATAAAATAAATTCGTGAAAAATTCAAAAAGTTTATTCACTTGTTTTCCACAAATTCACTTTAAACAAAGTTTCTAACATCTTATCAACATGATGTTACCATATTTTACACTTTTTTGATAATGCCGCCTTTATAATACGTCTGACTAATTTCCCTTGATCTGTTTTTCAAGAAGCTTGACCGTGTCGTTTGTTGATGAGTCAGTCTTTAAAAGATCATCAATTTTTCTTATCGACGACATTATCGTGGTGTGGTCTCTTCCGCCGAACTCTTCCCCGATGTCTGAAAGCGAATATTCAGTCAGTTTCTTGCAGAGCCAGACTGCGATATGCCTCGGACCTGCGATGCTTTTGTTTCTTTTAGAGCTTTTCAGGTCTGCTATTGAGATATTGTAGAAATCTGCGATTGTTTTTTGGATTGAATCCACTGTGACAACATTCGATGATTGGGAAGTCAGGGAATCGCTGAGAAGCTCCTTTACCAAATCAAGAGTAAGCGGCTTGTTCATAAGCTCCGCATAATTAAGGCTTTTCAAGAGAGCTCCCTCAAGCTCACGGACATTTGACTGTATGTTTTTGGCGATAAATTCCTTTATCTCCTGGCTTATGCTTTTTCTTTGAAGCTCAAGCTTTTTGTCGATAATAGCAAGCCTTGTCTCATAGTCCGGCGCTTTCATGTCTATGCTGAGTCCTGCTGTAAACCTTGTCTTTAGCCTGTCCTCAATTCCTTTTATTTCTGTTATAGGGCGGTCGCTTGTGAAAACCAGCTGGCCTTTTCTGTTGTATATATCTTCAAATGTGTAGAAAAGCTCGTTTTGCAGCCCCTCTTTCCCCTCAAGAAACTGAATATCATCGAGAAGAAGAACATCAAGTTTTCTGTATTTTTTTGTGAATTTATCGACTGATTTTTCCCTGATTGCCGATGTGAATTCATTCATGAAAGATTCTGTTGTCAGATAGCCTATTTTCAGGTTTGGACTGTTTTCATAGATATAGTTTCCGACTGAGACCATCAGGTGTGTTTTTCCAAGTCCTGATGAGCCGTAAAGCAAAATCGGGTTTGTCGTCCTTGAGCCTGGAGTTTTTGCCGCCGCGATGCATACCGAGTAGGCATACTGGCTGTTGTCGCCAGGAATGAATGTGCTGAACGTGAAGTCTTCGTTGAGTTGAGGATGTTTTCCCGTGTTTCTTTTTGGTGAGGCAGATTCATGCTGTTTTGTGATTGAATATTCAGGTGTGGCTTCAACAGCCGGTTTTTCGGTCTGCGGATTTTCATTTTTTTCGGCGGAAGGCAGCCTGAAAGATCGCGGTTCTGCCGGTTTTGAGTTTACGATATGTCTGATGGATATGACCTGTCCAATGAGCTTACTGGACAGGTC